>JAUYOH010000004.1 GCA_030695925.1 Candidatus Omnitrophota bacterium | reverse complement strand
AG
The DNA here is from genome assembly GCA_030695925.1 of Candidatus Omnitrophota bacterium. GTDB lineage: Bacteria > Omnitrophota > Gorgyraeia > Pluralincolimonadales > Pluralincolimonadaceae > JAGUXU01. The sequence goes on along the minus strand of JAUYOH010000004.1, from coordinate 2,929 downwards.
GTGAGGGGAAATTTCATCCTTTCAGCAAAACCCGCGCCTCGCGTATGACATCCTCGACTGTTATCGCCTTCATGCAGGCGTTGTCCTCGCAGCGCAGATTATAACAAGTGATCTCGCATTCCGGTTTCCCCGACGGTTTTTGGATGACTACGTATTTGCCGTCGCCGTAGGGGCCGGTCACTTGCGGGTCCGTCGGGCCAAAGAGCGCTATTGTCTTGGCGCCCTGGCTTACGGCGATATGCATTGGGCCGGAATCATTGGACACAACCAGATCCGCGTGCCTCAAGACCGCAGCCAGCTGCCTTAAAGTGGTCTTCCCGCATGTAACCACCGGCTTGTGCTTCATCATACCGGCTATGGCATCTCCCAATTCTACGTCCTTCTCGGCGCCGGTTATCAGTATCTGCGCCCCGAACAGTTCCGCCAGTTTATCGCCTAATTCCGCGAAGTTGGCAGCCGGCCAGCGTTTGAGGTTCCAGTTCCCTCCCGGATTAAGGACTATTATTGGCCTGTCCTCTTTGATCCCTTGCGATTTCAGGTAGTCCCGCGCGAAGTCCTCGTCTTCTTTACTTATAAATAATTCCATATTTTTTCCGGTAGGGGGTATGTCTTTTGCTTTTACGATGTTCAGGAATTGTTCCACTTTGTGGACGTCGGATTTCTGCGGCTCGACCTTCTTGGTAAGCAAAAAACCTCTCTTCGGGTTATATGTCCCCACTCTCTCTTTTATGCCGGAGAGAGCGACCATCAGAGTACGCGTCAGGGACCTGTGGAATAAAAACACTATGTCGAAGTGCCGCGCCTTCAGCGCCGATATCAGGCGTAATTTTCCGCTGAGCCCTTTGTACTCTTTCTGCTCGTCGTATATGAGAAGCTCATCTAAATGCGGGTTAAGCTCTAAGACTTCCCTGCAGCGCGGAACGACCATGCAGGCGATATACGCGTGCGGATACCGCTTCCTGATGGCGCGTATGGCCGGCGTCGAGAAGAGGACATCGCCTACCCAGTTGACATTTACTATCAATATCCTATTTTCTTTCATTAACCGCTTCCTTATATATATTTTCTATATCGGAGGCTACTCTCTCAGCCGAGAAATTCTTTACCGCATATTCGTATCCTGCCATGCCGAGGCCTCTCGCGAACGCCGGATCGCGCAGTAATCTCAATAAGGCGTCCTTTAGTGAGGCGCTATCGCCTGTCCTGACAAGCAGGCCTACTTTCCCATCATCGAGGATCTGGCGGAATTCGCTTAAGTCCGACGCCACCACCGGACGGCGCATCATCATCGCCTCCACGACTCCCAAGCCAAACCCCTCGATTATGCTCGGCCTTACGAATACATCCATTATAGCAAGAAATTCCGCCACATTTAATATCTGGCCGAAGAAGAAGACCGATTTCTCTATGCCGAGCTGCCTTGTCTTTCTCTCAAGTTCACCCCTTGTCCTGCCGTCGCCTATTATTATAAGCTGCGCGGCGGGAATATCATTAATGAGTCTTGCGAAAGCCTCGAGTAAAACTATGTGGCCTTTCTCGGGAGCGAGCCTTGAGATTATGCCTACAATAGGAGCGTCTTTAAGGCCGTGTTTTGTCCTTATCTCGCGTGTCTTCGTTTCGTAATCCTCCGCCCTGAATTTATCACGGTCGATACCATTGAGGACAACGCGTATCTTCGTATTATCCCTTCCGAACGCCTCTCTTAAATTTTGCGCTACTGCTTCACTTATCGCTATTGTCCTGTTACCCCAACAGGGCAAAAGTTTCCTGAAAAAATGCGGGCGGTAAAAACCATGCCACGTCACGATATAAGGCACGCCTGTTATCCTCGAAAGGATATGCGCCGTGAAATGCGCCACCCTCGTCTGAGCGTGTATAATGTCTATCCCTTCTTTCTTTATAAGGGAGCGGAGTTTTAAAGCCGTTATCCAGATCTTCGGGCTAAGCACGGATTTTGTATCAAGCGGTACGTCTATATGGACGACCTCAGAAGAAAGTTCACTCTTTAACTCGCCTCCGCTGGAGGCGACGAAGACCGTATTCCCCTTCTTACAAAGATGATTCGCGAGCGTTGCCGTATAGACGGGTATCCCCCCTATCTTAAGATGACTTGTTATAAGTAATATCTTCATATTTCCCTTACGGCCTTCAAGACCTCGGCCACAGTTATCTCGCGCATGCATCTTGTGTCCGAACAGACGGGTTTATAACACGGGGCGCATCTCAAATCTTTCGTTATGACGACGTATTTTTCTGCCGGCGGCAGATGGCGCATAGGGCCCGTCGGCCCGAATAGAGCCACGAAAGGCGTCTTCATCGCGGCAGCTATATGCATAGGCGCGCTGTCGCTTGTGATCAGGCATTTAAACCTCTTCATCAAAGCGGCCAGTTCCGTAAGCGAGGTCTTGCCTATCAGATTTATCGGCTTGGATTTAGTAAGCTTTAATATCTCAATGCCTGTTTCGGCCTCGGCCGCGCTTCCGACCAAGACCGTCCTTATCTCCTCAAGTGCCAGCGCATCGCAGACCTTCGCGAAATTCTCCGGCGACCATTTCTTCGTCGCCCATTTGGGGCTCGCCCCCGGGTTTATCCCGACTAATACCTGATTCTCGCCGACCCATTCACCATCCAGCAATCTACTTGCCGCCTCCTCGTCATCAGCGCTGGGCCATAGTTCGAGGTCATGCGAAGGTTTTTCTATACCCAACATAGCCAATATCCTGAACTGGTGCTCGACCGGCGCAATGGCGTACTTAAGGTCACTTATCGTCCTGTTAAGTAAAAACCAGTATTTCCCTTTTTTATAGCCGTATCTATCGGGCGCGGAACTTAAGAAAGCGAAGAGATGGCTCCTTGAGTTATGCTGCAGGTCAACCACTTCCTCAAACCCGTATCCCTTGATCTCTTTCGCTAATTCAAGGAACCGCAT
>JAUYOH010000003.1 GCA_030695925.1 Candidatus Omnitrophota bacterium | reverse complement strand
GAAGTCGACAATGCCATTAATCAGGCGAAGAAAGAATTATCCCAGCGGTATGACTTTAAGAACAGCAAGTCCTCTATCGATTACAACCGCGCCGAGAAAAAGATAACTCTTGTCGCGGACGACGACTTTAAATTGCGTTCGTTAAGGGACATCCTCGATACGAGGATGGTCAAAAGAAACATCTCGCTAAAAGCGCTTAAATACAATGAAGCCGAGAAGGCCTTCGAGGGGACCTTGCGCCAGATAGTCGATATAGCCTGCGGCATCGAGAGAGAAAGAGCCAAGGAACTAGTTAAGATAATAAGGGATTTTAACTCCAAGATTCAGACCCAGATAGAGGGGGAGAAGATAAAGGTGTCCTCGCCTAAGAAAGACGACCTTCAAACCGTTATAGTACACCTGCGCAGCATAGACTTCCCCGTCGCCCTGCAGTTCTGCAATTACCGATAGCGAATAGCCTCTTTTTATGTTATAATTTTATGGCACGACGCGCCCGTAGCTCAATTGGATAGAGCACTGGTCTACGGAACCAGTTGTTGGCCGTTCAAGCCGGCCCGGGCGCGCCATGAATTTGCCCGATATTTTAGCATGAGCAAATTCATAAGCAGTAAATATTGGGCAAATTCTATGGGCAAGATAGACGAAATATACATGTCCGAGGCATTAAAAGAGGCGCACGAGGCCTTCGAGAAGGACGAAGTGCCGGTAGGCGCGATAATAGTCCACGATGGCAGGATAATCGCGCGCGCCCATAATCAGATCGTTATGCTTAAAGACCCCACGGCGCACGCCGAGATGATAGCGATAACACAGGCCGCCGCGCACCTTAAGTCCGAGAGATTGCTCGATTGTTCCATATATGCTACAATTGAGCCTTGCTCGATGTGCGCCGGCGCTTTGGTTCTGGCGAGGGTCAAGAGGATAATTTACGGCGCCAAAGACCCGAAGACAGGTGCCTGCGGTTCGGTCTTTAATATCGCGAACAGCAAAAGACTGAATCATAAGATAAAAGTAACAGGCGGCGTTTTTAGCAAAGATTGCGGTTCTTTGGTATCGGATTTTTTTAGGAAGAAACGGAGAGGTGGCTGAGTGGCCGAAAGCAGTCGCCTGCTAAGCGATTGAGGGGCCAAAAGCCCCTCCCTGGGTTCAAATCCCAGCCTCTCCGCCAGTTAGAAAATTACTGATTGACTATTTATAGATTTAGGTCTACAATTTAGGTTGCAATCATAAGGATATTTTAATAAATGTCATATATAGTCTTCGCACGCAAGTGGCGGCCGAAAGACTTTGAGAGCGTTTTGGGTCAAGAGCATGTCGTAACCACACTCAAAAACGCCATATCGCAGAATCGAGTCGCCCATGCGTATCTTTTTTCCGGCCCCCGCGGCGTAGGAAAGACCACTACCGCCCGCATCTTCGCGATGGGATTAAATTGCAAGAACGGACCCACCCCGACTCCGTGCGGAAGCTGCGATTCCTGCAAAGAAACGGCCAACGCCACAAATCTGGATGTCTTAGAAATCGACGGCGCCTCAAATCGCGGTATTGATGAGGTCCGGACCCTCCGTGAAAATATAAAATTCGCCCCTTCGCAAGGGAAATTCAAGGTTTATATCATAGATGAAGTCCATATGCTGACAGAGGAGGCCTTCAACGCGCTCTTAAAGACACTCGAAGAGCCGCCCTCTCACGTAGTATTTATCTTCGCTACCACGCGTCCTTATAAAGTCCCTCCGACGATCCTTTCGCGGTGCCAGAGATTTGATTTCAAACGCCTGACGATAGACGAGATCGCCGGTAAATTAAAGGATATCGCAAAGAGCGAAAAACTCGAGATACAGGAAGAGGCGCTTTATACGGTCGTCCGCGCGGCAGAAGGCTCTATGCGCGACGCGGAGTCGATGCTCGACCAACTCGTGTCTTTCTGCGGCAGGAAGATAGATCTGGAGAGCGCCGCATCGATCCTTGGGATGATAGGGCAGGAAGTCCTATTTGATTTTACGGATAAGGTCATAACAAAGGATACGGCCGGGATATTAAAGTTAGTCGACCGGATCATAAGCGGCGGAAAGGATATGCCGCAGTTCTTGAATTCCCTTATCGGTCACTTCAGGAATCTTCTGATAGCAAAGGTAGGGGAAGATCCGCAATCGCTTATTGATTTACCGAAAGAATCGATCGAGCGCATTTCCGCGCAGGCGAACTCATTTACGAGCGAGAGCCTGCTGTACATCCTTTCTATTCTGGCAAATACACAGGACGCGGTGCGCAGGGCGATCTCACAAAGAATACCGCTGGAATTAGCCGCCATACGGCTTACGCGCAGGGAAGACCTTTCGTCGCTCTCATCTATCTTAAGCCGCCTCTCGGAAATAGAGAAGAGATTGGAGGCAAAAGGCAATCCTCACGCGACTCAGCCCCATGTTCAGGATTCTCGTCGCGAAGAAAAAAGTAATCCGGAGAAGAATTTAAACCTTTCGGAAGAACAATTTACGGTCGGCGTCGGCGTAAAGAATCCGCTTGACGTCTCATTTGAGAGGATATGCGAGATATGGCCGACCTTATTGAGAGGGATTACCCCGAAGAAGATGTCGGTCGCGATATTCCTGCAGGCGGCGCAGCCGTTAAAATTGGAGGAGAGGATCCTTACGATAGCGTTCGCCAGAGAAAGCAGATTCAATAAGGAAGCGCTTGAGGCTAACGGAAACCGGCGAGTGATAGAGAACGCGCTCAATGAGATATTAAATCAGGAACTGCGCGTTGACTTCAAGATAGTTGAGGCGCTGGAGAAGAAGGTCTCGGTCGAAGAGCCATTATATGAGGAATACAAAGAAGAGACTCACGAAGTCATAAAATCCGCCCTTGATATCTTCGGTGGAAATTTAAAGAAAAAAGGTCCCGCCTAAAGAAGGTTTATTTTATATGTCAGGTTATGCCAAATCTCTGGAAAGATTGATAGCCGTGTTTACGAAACTTCCCGGCATCGGCCAGAAGTCCGCCGAGAGGATGGCGATGCATATACTTAAATCCCCTAAGGAGGATGCCGTAGCGCTCTCGGAGGCGATCATAAAGGTAAAAGAGACGATAGGTTTTTGCAAGAACTGTTACAATTTAAGCGAAGGCGAGGTCTGTCACATCTGCGGCGACCCGCAACGCGACAGGACGACTATCCTCGTGGTGGAAGATCCGAAGGATATCCTTGCGATAGAGAAGACAGGAGCATATAGGGGGCTCTACCATGTCCTCTTGGGAGCGATATCGCCGTTAGACGGTATAGGGCCGGATGAGCTTAAGATAAAGGACCTCCTGCGCCGGGTAAAGGCGGAAAAGATAAAAGAGGTCATAATAGCTACCGATGCGGATACCGAAGGTGAGACTACAGCCTTATATATTTCGCAACTTCTTAAGAATCAAGGAGTTAAGGCAAGCCGTATCGCATACGGTCTGCCGGTAGGTTCGCGTCTGGAATATGCCGACCAAGCAACCCTTGCCCGGGCATTGGAAGGACGGAATCAAATTTCTTGACATAAGCCGTCCAATCTGGTAAAATTTCACCTTGACGCGTTAATCCTTAGTTAATAAGGAGGCCTTTTTGAAGGTAAGTAGGGCAGTCGGGAAGGGGCTCGCGGTAACCCATAAAGGCTGGCCGAGTATAATTGTTCTTTTTGTTTTTTATGGCATCATAAGATATCTTGCCGTTCCCAAGGAAGAAATCCCCCCTTATTGGAGGAGTAGCGGAGATTGGGCCCTTCTTTTTATCCTAGTCGCGTTTTCGATAGTTGGATTGAGCTATTTCTGGGGCGGCGTTTGCGCCTTCGCGCGGGACGGCATAAAGGAAGACAAATACAGGCTTAAGACGTTCTTTGGAAATTGCAGCAGATATTTTATAAGAGAATTGTGCCTTACGCTTATAATAGGGGTGCCGCTTTGGCTGATAAGCGTCATAACAATAGCGCTGTTAGGCGGGGCCATCTCCTTGCTGGATGAGAATTTATTTACCTCGGTCGTGTTAGGGGTCGCTTCTCTTATATTGTTTATTTTGTGCGTGTTATTCGCCGTATTATCGTCGTTTTCCTGGACTATAATGGTGGCGGATGATCAGGGGATTTTTAAGCCGATCGCGAAGAGCCTGCTCTTCGCCGGCGAGCGGTTTTTTCGAATAATTGGTTTTTGCGCGTTACTTTTCGTGATTATAATAGCGGTATCTTTGGTAGTGTGGATATGTTACGCGTTTATCGTGCAGGGTATAAGACGTCTCGGCTTGGATGGGAGTATCATTGTCTTAAGAGAGATAGTCGGTTGCGCGCTTAACGCGTATTTTCTGTTGTTTGTGGCGTCATCCTTTATGGCTTATTATTTAAACAGAGAGACAAGATGAAGGGTATAACCGAAGTAGTATGGCACGGAAGAGGGGGGCAGGGTGCTGTGACTGCCGCGAAACTGTTGGCTGAAGCCGCTCTGCGCGAAGGCAAGAATATTCAGGCGTTCCCGGAATTCGGCGCGGAACGCACCGGAGCGCCGGTAAGGAGCTTTACAAGGATAAGCGCATCGCCCATTACCATCCATTGCTCGATCACGGCGCCTGATTGCATCGTAGTATTGGACCCCACATTACTTGACGTCGTCGACATTACCGAAGGAATGAAACCCGCTTCAGTTATCGTCATAAATACAATCCATCCCGCGAAAGACATAAGGAATGAATTGAAACTGGAGGGCGGCAAGATATTCACGGTGGACGCGACCTCGATCTCGGTCGGCAAATTGGGGCGCAATATTCCAAATATGCCTATGGTCGGGGCGTTGATAAAGGCGACCGGCATCATAAAACTGGAAAATCTTATAGAGACTTTTAAAGAGAGTTTCGCCAAGAAATTCACCCCTGAGGTCTTAAAGGGAAATATCGAGGCGATAGAAGAGGCCTATAAAGAGGCAAAGGCGGAATAAAATATGGCCGCTAAAGAGAATAAACGTCTGCCCGGATGGAAAGATATACCCATCGGAGGGATAAACCCGGAAGCCGGTAACGCGGTAAAATACAATACCGGGACTTGGCGGACATTTAAACCCGTCTGGTTTAATGACAGATGTATTCAGTGTTATCTATGCTGGATAAACTGCCCCGACGCTTCTATTTTGATCAAAGAGGGCAAAGTCGCGGGCATCGATTACGAGCATTGCAAGGGTTGCGGCATATGTGCTGTAGTCTGTCCGGTTAAACCGAAGAAGGCCATCGAGATGGTCAAGGAAGAAAAATGAGCAAGAAACTTGTAGCGCTTACCGGAAACGATTCGGCCGCTTACGCGATGAAGCAGATAAATCCCGATGTGGTGGCGGCGTACCCCATTACGCCACAGACCTCACTTATGGAAAAATTCGCGCAATATGTCGCCGACGGAGAAATCGATACCGAAGTAGTCCTGGTTGAGTCCGAACATTCGGCGATGTCGGCCTGTGTTGGGGCTTCGGCCGCGGGTGCCCGCGTTATGACCGCGACATCCTCGCAGGGGCTTGCGCTTATGTGGGAAGTATGTTATATCGCCTCCGGCTACAGGCTTCCGATAGTAATGCCTTTGGTAAACCGTGCTCTTTCCGGTCCGATAAACATTCATTGCGACCATTCGGACGCGATGGGTATACGCGATTCGGGCTGGGTCCAGTTATGGTCGGAAAATGCGCAGGAGGTTTACGACAACCTGCTTCAGGCGATAAGGATAGCTGAAGATCCGGAAGTGATGCTCCCTGTTATAGTAAATTACGACGGCTTTATAATAAGCCATGCCATAGAGAATATTTACGTTTACGATGACGCCGAAGTCAAGAAGTTTGTAGGTGAGTATAAACCTAAATATATGCTGCTTGATTCCAAGAAGCCCGTTACCTTTGGAGGATTCGATTTGCCGGATTATTATTTTGAGCACAGGCGCCAGATGGCTGAAGGGATGAGGAACACCGGCGGGGTAATACTTAAGGTTGCCGGTGAATTCTCAAAGATATGCGGCCGCGAATACGGATTCTTAGAGGGCTATAAATTAGATGACGCGGAAGTGGCGATTGTGGCGCTCGGCTCTACAGTCGGGACCGCGCGCGCGGTCGTAGACGAACTACGCGCGAATGGTATCAAGGCCGGCATCCTGAAAATACGCGTCTTCAGGCCCTTCCCCGAAGAGGAGATAGCCGCTTCGTTAAAACATCTGAAGGCGATAGCGGTCTTAGACCGCGCTGACGCGCTGAATGCCGTCGGAGGGCCTTTGTTTGATGAGGTGCGCGCCGCTTTTTACAATAAGTCAAATATTCCGCTTGTAAATTATGTATACGGCCTTGGCGGGAGGGACATAGGGCTTGATGATATTAAACGTGTTTACTCCGAGGTCTCTGAAGTAGCAAGAACAGGCAAAGTAAAAGACCTTGTGACATATCTGGGAGTAAGGGGCTAATGGCGAACTTAAGGGAACTTTCAAAACGTCAAGAAGTCTTAACCGGCGGTCACAGGATGTGCGCCGGATGCGGGGCGCCTATAATCATAAAGCAGGTTACGTTATCGCAGAATATACCGCTTGTCGTCGGATGCGCTACCGGCTGCCTTGAGGTCTCGACGACAGTCCATCCCTTTACTGCATGGAAGTCGAGCTTCATACATTGCGCGTTTGAGAATTCCGCAGCCACCGTATCGGGTGCCGAGGCGGCGTATAAGGCGCTTAAACGCCGCGGCAAGATAAAGGACGAGTTTAGATTTCTGGCCGTCGGAGGAGACGGCGGCACGTATGATATAGGCCTTCAGTCGCTCTCCGGAATGCTCGAGCGCGGCCATAGGATCCTTTATGTGTGTTACAACAATGAAGCGTATATGAATACGGGCGTTCAGCGTTCGGGCGCTACACCGAAGGGCGCGCAGACGACGACAGCGCCCATAGGTAAACAGAGTATCGGCAAGAAACAATATCCCAAGGACCTGACCGCTATCGTCGTCGCCCACAGGATTCCGTTTGTGGCGCAGGCATCGCCCAGCCACTGGAATGACCTGATAACAAAATCCGAGAAGGCGTTCTCGGTAGACGGTCCGGCGTTTATGAACGTGATTTCACCATGTCCGCTCGGTTGGGCCCATCCATCCGAGAAGACGATCGAGGTAGCGAGGCTCGCGGTAGATACCTGCTTCTGGCCGTTATTCGAGGTAGAGAACGGCACGACATGGAAGTTGAGTTATAAACCCGCCGCCAAGAAGCCCATCACCGAATATTTTAAGGCGCAGGCGCGTTTCCGTCATCTACTGCGCCCGGAGAATGCCGCTATAGTCGAGGAGATACAAGAGAGGATAGACGAGGATTGGGTAGCACTGTTAAAGAGGTGCGGCACTGAAGTATTGGGTATATAATAACCACTCCCCTGTAGCTCAGTTGGTAGAGCAATGGACTGTTAATCCATGTGTCCCTGGTTCGAGCCCAGGCGGGGGAGCCAATATTATTACGATAAATGTTGTAGATGGACTTTATTTGGAGTAAAATTAGACAAAAGGGAGGGCGTGTTGGCAAGAGATAATTATTCATATAAAAAGTATCAGAAAGAATTAGCGAATAAAAAGAAACAAGAAGAAAAAAGGCAAAGCAAGCTGGCTAAGAAAAACGCACAAGCCAAGGCGGATCCGGAGCGAACTCCGAATGAGGATGTAGCCAGCTAAAAAAGGAGGTAGCATGGGGTATCAAGGTGGCGGTGGCGGTGGTGGTGGCGGTGGTGGCAGATTCGGCGGCGGACCGCGCGAGATGCACAAGGCGACCTGCGCGGAATGCAAAAAGGAATGCGAAGTCCCTTTCAAGCCCAGGGACGACCGTCCGGTATATTGCAAGGACTGTTTTTCAAAGCGCAAGAACGAAGGCCGTTAAAGAGGAGCTATAACTCCATCAAAAACAATTCCCTCCGCAATTAAAAGTTGCGGAGGGTTTTTGCTTGGGGTAAGTTCGAACCTATTAAGATACCTTTCCTGGAATTTATGCATGTAGAGGAAGAGTCCCAGTCGCCTTCACTCTTTATAGGGTGCTAGTTAAACGATGATCTGGCAGCTCCTCTCGGTCGCCATATTCCTGGCGATAGTCGCGGCAGTCTATATCAGAGAGGCGTTCTTATTATTGGGCTTCCCACTCACGGCCGCCGTAATCAATCATTTTCTGGCGGCGGCAGGGCTGCTCTGCATTTTTTACGGTTATTTTATCGAACCCCGCTGGATAGAAGTTAAAGTCGTTGAGATTCCTACCGCAAAACTCACGCATACAACCCTGCGGATCGTACAGATTTCTGATCTGCATTGCGAAACAAAGATAGTAAACGAAAATAAGATGGTAGAGATAGTCAACTCGCTAAAACCGGATCTCATAGTCTTTACAGGGGACAGTTTAAACACACCTAAGGCGTTACCGGTATTTAGGGATGCTATGAGGAGGCTGAAGGCAACGATAGGAAAATACGCGGTGACAGGGAACGATGATCTGGCGGTCGCCCGTGGGTTGGATTTATTTTATGATACCGGTTTTCATTTATTGAAGAAGGAGAATATCCGGTTGACGAAAGAGAACGAAACATTTTTTATTTCCGGGTTAAGTTATGAATATTTGAATTACTGGCGCGAGGTAGTCGAAAGGGTGCCGGAGAGTTCTTTCAGTATATTTTTATGCCATACGCCTGACTTAATCGAAGAGATAAAGGATGCCAATGTGGATTTGTATCTTGCCGGTCATACCCACGGCGGACAGGTAGCGCTTCCGTTTTACGGCGCCCTGCTGACACTTTCAAAATACGGCAAGAAATATGAATCAGGCGAGCATTCCGTCAATGGTATTACACTCTATGTAAACAGGGGAATAGGGACTGAAGGCAAAGTCATTTTAACGGCAAGGTTTTTCGCGCGGCCCGAGATCACCGTTTTTGATATAAAACCCGCCATAAATAACTAACCAAAAAATTACTATATTTTAGCAAAAGGTTCTTCTTGACAGCAAAATAGGTATGTGGTATTCTTTGGGAAGTTAAGGAAAACGATTTCCTCCATCTAAGGGCTTTTTTCAAAGCCCGTTTTTAAGGCAAGTTAAGGAAAACGATTGCCCTTAACATATATAAGAAAGGAGGTGAAACAATAATGATGAGAAATTTAATTTTGGCGATCTTGGTTTTAGGCCTCGGGTTAGTTGGGTTGCAGGCGCAGGCCTCCGCTAACTTGCTGACCGATCCCGGATTCGACACACAGGCGGTAGCAGAAATTAACTGGGGAACGACTCCTTGGTGGGGTGGTGGCGGCGGTGGAGTCTCTTCTGGCGGCGGTGGTTGGGTGACCGCTGCTCAGTCGCAAAGCCCGTCTCATTCAGCAACTTTGTTTACTTACGGTGGTGATTGGGCATATGCGATGGCCGCTCAAACCCTAACTAGTGGGATTGTAGGCGGTAATCAGTACGCCGTTTCCGCTTATTTTAAGAGAACCGCAGATATAGGTACCGCTACAGCTAATTTTAAAGTTGAGTGGTTGAATTTAGTCGGCACAACTATTGGGACAAGCGTTAGTACCGCTAAGTTTGATAATACCTACGGCGCTAACTCTTGGAACTTGATAAGCGACAATCTTACCGCAACATCGGGTGCAGTTGGGGCAAAATACGAAATAATCTACAACAAAGCAGCCGGCGCCGCAGTTGGCGATATCTTCATTGATGACACGAACATTGACGTGGTTCCGGAACCAACTAGCATGATTCTTCTGGGTACAGGTATTCTCGGGTTGTTTGGGATCAGCAGGAAGAAGAGAAGTTAATCTTTAAAAAATAATAAGGGGCTTGCTGGTTTCCGTTTCGGCTCCAACTGTTAACGGGACTGGAAGCCCCTTATTTATTGAGGATAAAAAAATGGGGAAAAATATCTGCGCATTAAAATCGTTCAAATCTTCATCATTGATTTTTATATCGATTGCTTTAAGCCTTTTTGTATCTCAAATTTCTTTTGCGGGCACAACGGCAGCCGCTTACAGTTACCTCTCCGGTCGTATTAAAGGTATAGGGCTAGTAGATTCCTATAAAGATGACTCTTCTGCAAGTTATACATATGACAACGCGTTAGCCGTGATCGCTTTTGTCGCTCAAGGAGATTTCGAGAAAGGAAGGACTATCCTCGCGACTTATCAGGACACAATCGGCATACCGTCATATTTTGGTTATAATGACGAATATGATTATAAGACAGGCATTGGCCGCGGCTACACTTCGGCAGGCCCAAATGCGTGGTTCTTGAACGCGATAAACTTCTATTTTTATAAGACCAACGATCCCCGCTTTTTAACGTTAGGTCAAAAGTTAGCTGATTTTTTGGTCAGGTTGCAGGATACCAGAGATGGCGGTTTATTCGGCGATACCTATGTTTCCTGGAAAAGCACGGAGCATAATTTTATCGGCTACGCCAGCCTCTACAATTTCGGTATTCTTACCGGGCAAGACACGTATGTCCAGAAAGCGAATCTCGTGAAAGATTTTTTGGTGAGAGAATGCTGGAACGGAGAAAGATTCCTGCGTGGGAAAAATGATCAGACGGAGGTGACTGATGTTCAGGCCATGGGAGTCTTGGCGTTAGGTACGGCTTACGCAAGCGGCATTTATTGGGCGGAATATCATACTAAGTGCACAAAGCCATTGGGCGCATTACCGGTAACGGGATTTGATTTCAATAATGATCTGGATACCGTCTGGCTTGAGGGGACTTTGCAGCAGGCTATGGCCTTCAAGAGGAATTATGACAACTATAGGGCAGGTATTTATTTTGGAAATGTGGATAAGACCCAAAGAAGTGATGGCTCTTTTTTATGCGCGACTAATCGGGGAACTGCCGGCGGAGACTGGACCTTGTTACCGGTAAAGGCAGTTGCTCCGACTTGTTGGTATATATTTTATAATACGAACACAAATCCATTTATGAGGTAAAAGCTAAAAAGTCTTGATATTTTTTGGGGGTGTGTTAGACTTTTAAATCAGGGGAGGTAAACCAAAAAGGAGGAGAAAGATGGCAAAGGTCGTCGCTTTACTCTTAGGTTTAACGTTAACCTTCATCGTGGGTTTCAGCGGCAACGCGCTATGCGCGGGAAATGACTTGGTCATAGCGGATTTTGAGAAATGGCCCAATAATTTAGGCGGGCAGATGGGTGTCTACGGTTCGCTTGAACCGAAGTGGGAAGACAAGGCAAAAGTACCTTACAGCTGGGTGTACGCGCCGGATGTGGTCGGTTATTCTAAGGATAACGTCCATATCGGCAAACAATCTTTCAGGCTGGTCCAAGGCCTCGGCGCTAATGCGGTCGAGAGCTGGGGGAGTTTCGGGATGGATATGGGGCGCGTCGTAGACGCTGTTCCCGTTCCCGTAAAGATCGAGAGCAAAGATGTCTCCGGATACAAATACCTCGCCTTTTGGGTAAAAGGAGAAAAAGGCGGCGAGCATATGGAGGTTACTTTCAGGGACGCGAACGCCGTAACTTATACACCTCAATTCAAGTATAAAATTCCCGATGCTACAACTAGCTGGCAGAAGATAGTCGTCCCATTGGATAAGATCAAGGGTAAAATAGACCTGACAGCGCTCGATAACGTCAGCATCGCTTTTGGGCAGGATGTCAGCAATGATAAGGGCGCCACGGTTTATTTAGACGACTTTGTTTTTACTAATAGCCAGTGAAAAGCTCAATAAAGATATCCGCGTTATTGTGTGTATTTTTCATCTTTTTCGGAAGCGCGCACGCGCAATCGGTATCCGAAACAGGCCCTGCCGTAAAAGTTGATGGCAGAAGACTGCTTGTTGACTTTGACGGCGACGGCAACTACGAACCATATCTTATAAAAGGCGTCGGTTATCAACCCACACCGGTCGGCAGCTGGCCTCTTATACCAGATGACCCAAAAATCTTGGAACGTGATTTCTCATTACTGAAGAATATGCATTGCAATACCATCAGGACGTGGGCCGAGGTCAACAAGGCCCTCCTTGATTATGCCCAGAAATACGGCATCAAAGTGATTGCCGGTTTTAAACCGTATGCCGACGACGTAGAATTTTCCGACCCCGAAAACAGGATAAGGATCATCAATCAATTCAAGGATTATGTCTCGGTCTATAAGGACCATCCCGCTATTTTATTCTGGGCTATCGGCAACGAGGATAATTATCATTATAAAGGGAAAGATATAACGGATTGGTATGCCATGGCCAATGAGATGGCCAAGCAAGCCCGCGATTTGGAAGGAAAAAATTTCCATCCTGTCGCTATAGTCAACGGCCATATCCTTAATATCGGTGACCTCTCAAAGAAGGCCGATGACAAATCGATGGCGTATATAGATATCTGGGGCGCGAATGTCTATATGGGGCATTCTTTTGAGAAATCAGCGATGGGCAATTTGTTCGGCCAGTTCGCCCGCAAGAGCAGGAAGCCCCTCTGGATCTCAGAGTACGGCATCGACGCGTGGGATCATGTGAATAAAAAAGAGCAGCAGGAAGCGCAGGCGGAGTGGGTAGGTAATAACTGGGATGAGATCGCCAAGTCAAGCGTCTGCATCGGAGCAACTTTGATGGCCTATTCGGACGAATGGTGGAAGGCGGGTGATCCTGACAGTCACGATTTTGGCGGCTATGGCACCGATGCTTGGGGAAAGACGCATCCGGACAATTATTCCAACGAAGAATGGTGGGGCGTTGTCGCCGCAGAGAGGACAGAAGGCGGGATAGATAAGGTCATTCCCCGCAAGGTCTATTATACGCTTCTAGAAAGATGGGCGCGGCCGTACGATTTGGAAGCCAAGTATTCTCAGGCAGAGCCTGAGGTAATAAACCCCGCGACAGCTTCCTCCAGCCACCTCGGGGAAGGTCTACCGGTTAAAAAACCCTTAAGTAAAGGCCCGGTCCAGATAAAAGGGAAAGAGCTTTTGGTGGAAGGTAAACCGTTTTTCATCAAAGGCATCGCCTATCAACCGACGCCTATCGGATATAACGTAGCCGAGTACGATATCTTTTCCGACGCGAATATCTATAACCGCGATTTTAAATTGCTCAGAGAGATGCGTTGCAACACTATCCGCACTTGGGCGAGAGTGACCAACAAGGCATTTTTAGATGCCGCTTATAATAACGGCAAGGACCCGATATATATTATTATGGGGATATGGATAAACCCCCATACCTTGGATTATTCCAATCCGCTACACAGGAAGAGGGTCATCGAGGAGTTTGAGAGTTACGTGAAAGAATTTAAGGACCATCCCGCGGTCTTGATGTGGTCTATCGGCAATGAGCAGAACGCCTGGTATAAAGGAGATGTGTCATTATGGTATAGTTTAGTAAATGACATGGCCAAGGCGGCCTTCAAGATAGAGGGAGAGAACTATCATCCGGTGACGACGCCGAACGGCGATATAGATAATATCGGAGATACCCCTAAAAACGCCGACGATAATTCAATGAATTATTTGGACCTGTGGGGCGCGAACGTATATCGGGGAGATACCTTCGGGAGCCTCTTCGCGGTGTATCGGACCAAGAGCCAAAAACCATTATGGATCTCCGAATACGGTACCCCGTCTTGGGATTACTTAAAGAGGAACGATGAGAACACTGCCGAAGACCCGAAGACATTAAAATTATTTTGCATACAATCATATAGCGCCGAGCGGCTATGGGATGAGATGACGGCTAATTCCGATGTGTGCCGCGGCGGCACGCTGATGGCCTATTCCGACGAATGGTGGAAAGCAGGCAATCCCTCCTCCCATGATGTACAGGACGGCGTTGAGTGGTACGGAGTGATGTCAGTAGAGAAAAATGGCGGTAAATCTGATATAATGCATCCAAGGAAGGTTTATTACACTCTAAAGGACAAGTGGTCGAAAGAAATAAAAAAGAGGGGACAATGAAAAGAGCGTGCTTGTTCTTTATGCTGGCAGTCTTCGTTATGGCGATATCCAATGCGGCCGAAGAAGTCAGCTTAGTCAATCCCGGATTTGAAGCGGATAACCCGGAGCCTTGGTATTGGTGGGGCGATGCCGGCACCGGGACCTACGGCGTATCCGAGAGCAGCCACGACGGCAAGAAATCTATCAAGATAGTGGCGGATAAAGGTGATTATATTCCGATGGGGTTCCTTCAGGATTTTGACTGCACTCCGGAAGAGGAAGTTACAGTCAGCGCTTGGGTTATGAGCACGACGTCAAGCCCTCTTGCTAATAGTGATGCTTATGTAAGACTTGAATTCTGGGGCGGAGAGCCGTTTAATATCATTAAGAGTTACGAGAGCCCGCACTTAACCGGCGCGTTTAACTGGACGAACTCGACTGTTTCGGCTAAGGCCCCGGAAGGGACTACCAAAGCCAAGATAGGGTTTTTTATCTGGAATCCGGGAACGGGACATTCCGGCAGCGTTTACTTTGATGACGCAAAGGCCTCGAAGAAAGGGCCCGTTTTATTTTAAGGTGAAACCTTAAGTCAGGAAGGGCATGTCCTACACATATAAAGATATCGCGAAAAAATCCGGCGTCTCTATTACGACCGTCTCGAGGGTAATAAATAAGAAAGACCTCCACAAAGTCGGCAAGAAGAAACAGGAAAAAGTAGAGGCGATAATAAAGAGGCTGGATTTCACGCCGAATATAATCGCCCGCAGCTTAGTCAGCAAAAAGACTTTCAATATAGCCGTGGCCATAAAAGACCTCGAAGATATCATAAACCCGTATTTCAGTCAGGTGGTCAGCGGTATCGCTTCTGTCCTTGAACGCAGGGGATATTATCTGCAATTAGTAAGGACGCTTTCCGAGAAAGAGCCGCCGCTTTCTCCGTATTACCTTAAGGCCATTCAGGAAAAAAGAGTGGACGGCCTTATACTATTAAGCGAAGAAGCGGGGGATAGAGAAGTCGTGGAGCTATATCGCAAAAAAGTTCCCCTTGTTTTGGTCAATAGATACATAGACGGGGAAAAGATCCCCTCTGTTTTAATTGATAATGAAAAAGGGTTATATGACGCCACAAAGGCCCTGATAGAGTTGGGCAGGAAGAAGATAGTCTTCATGGCCGGCGCCTTAAAATTCCAATTGGACAGGGACAGGCTGAATGGTTATAAAAAGGCGCTTTCCGAGAGCAATATCGATTTCGACGAATCTCTAGTGCTGGAAGGGCTCTTCGAATTTGATAAGGCCTCGGCAGCGCTTGAGAAGCTACTGGCGCAAAAGAAAGAATTTAACGCTATAGCGGCCTCAGACGATGTGATGGCGCTGGCTTGTATCACTGCCTTGAAAAAGAAAGGCATTTCAGTGCCGGGTGATGTCTCGGTCATCGGATTTAATGATATGATGCTCGTGCCCGTTTCTTCACCGACCCTTTCTTCTATGAGATTGCCTTTGGTAGGTATCGGAAAGGAAGCCGCAAATATGATATTAAAGTTGATAGATAAAGAGAAGCTGGAAAAGGCAGTCGTCACCTTTACTCCGGAATTGATAAAACGGGAATCGACCGGGTCTTCCGGCGCAGTGGGATGATAGAGATGAGAAAGATATTTTTATTATGCGTCGCAGTCGGCGTTATCGCGAGTACGCACACTACTGGCGCCGAGCAGCCGGACCTGTTCATCACAGATTTCGAGAAACATCCTAACGCCCTCGGCGGAGAGATAGGCCTTTATGGAGCGGCTGAGCCGGACTGGAGCAATAAAAATCAGCCGTATAGCTGGTATTATACGCCTCAGGTAAGAGGCTATAAAAAAGAAAATATTGTAAGCGGACAGCAATCATTTAGACTTGTAAACGGAAACGGTCCGATAAGCAGTGTAGGATGGGCGAGCCTCGGGATAGATTTAGGTCCCGTCATCGACCCGGAAGTGACACCCGTCAAGATCAAGCCGCTGGATGTCAGCGGTTATAAGTACCTCTCGGTTTGGGCCAAAGGGGAAAGAGGCGGCGAGAAACTAAGGGTCATTTTTAGAGATGCCTCCGCCACAACATATACACCTGATCACCTCTATGATATAAAAGAGCCCCTTACCGCCGAATGGAAGAGAATCGTGGTCCCTCTCAATGAGATCGAAGGGGTGGATTTTAAGAACCTCGTCCATATAGGCGTCTCCTTCGGCGAAGACGTAGGCAATAAATTAGGCGCTATCATTTACCTCGACGACTTCGCTTTCACCAATTATGTCTCTCTTCAGTAAAAAGACATTTGCGTTTACCCTCCTCCTGCTTTTTTCTCCGATTCCGGCTTTAGCGGATGAGTCGGCGGAAAAGGTCTACAAGTGGTTCGAGCGCCAACAGGATACAAGCCGCTTCTTCCTTTTCTTCTCAAACGGACTTGTGCCCAGCCAAGAGGGCGCAAGAGATTGTTTTACCTATGACGAAGCCCTTTCGGTATTTGTCTTTACGCTCCATAAAGATTACAAGAGGGCGGAAGAGATACTGAAATTTTATGAGAGCGTATATAAAAAGCACAAGAAGCGCTTCGGTAAATTTATGGGCTTTACTGACGTATATAAGATAAGCGGCAAGGAGACAGAGACCCGCGCCGCAGGCCCCAATGCCTGGATCCTTATGGCGATAAATTACTATACCTACAAGACGAATGACACGCAATTCCTCGTTTTCGCCGAGGATATCGGGGATTGGCTGATAGAACTTGAGGGGGTAGAGGGGGGAATAACCGGCGGATATTTCGGCAACGGCCTGCCGATGGCGTGGATATCCAGCGAACACAATTTTGATTGTTTTGCGGCCTTCCGGGACCTGTATCTTCTCACCAAGGAAGAAAAATACGCACTTGCGGCTGCAGGGGCGAGAGAATGGCTGACTACAGGCGGGTGGAATAAGAAAGAAAAAAGATTCAATATGGGAGATTCCAATCCCAACTACGCCACAGACCTTTCCTCGTGGGCGGTCTTAAGTTTGGGAAAAGAGTATGCTTCTACACTCTCCTTCGCCGTAGATAAATCGCTTAACAGGCAATTTTATAAGGCAAATCAGGTCGAGATAGAAGGTTTCGATTTCGGCTCTCCTTATATACAGAGCCCTTATCCGGACAAGGACGCTATCTGGTTTGAGGGCACGGCTCAGATGGTCCTCGCTTTTTATCTGGCGGGACAGGATAAGGAAGGAGATTATTTCCTGAGCCAATTGGATAAGGCCGTCACAAAGAGCAAGAGATACGAAGATACATACGCCCTGCCGTATGCATCGAATGAAGGCACACCGGCTTACAGTAGTTGGATGATGAAGCCGAAGCCGCTGTGCGTGGCCGCGACCGCGTGGTATATTTTCGCTAAAGAAAGGTTCAATCCGTTTTCTATAACGGGCAAATTAGACGAAGCCAACGATTCCCTGAAGAAATTTAAGAAACGGCTTGATTTCAAATTCACACCGGTCGTAGACAATTTTGAATACGGCCTTCCCCAACTCTTAAATGTCTATCCAAGGAATTCGTGGGGTCTAAGCGGCGTTACCGCCTCGATCTGTCTTTCAAAGGACGCGAAAAAGGGGAAGAATGCGCTGGAGATCGACATAAAGAAGGTACAGCCGGCAAGCAATTATTCGTGTTCTATTACGCGCCCGTTTTTACATCCGCAGAGTTGGGCCGACTATAAGAAACTGACTCTCTGGATCAGATCTGAACATGCCGTCAAGTGCACCTTTAGGCTGCAGACCAAGGATAAAGACGGCGAACTATGGAATTCACCGCTTGTCTATGTGGCAAAGGATTGGCAGAGGGCCAAATTCGATTTAAGCGGGGATTTCGAGAAAGACAAGTCCTACCTTTCCGGCTACGGCAACGGAAAATTCGAGATGGATAGCATAATAGCTTTTAATCTGGTTGTCGCTTTCAAGGAGCCGGGCAAGGACGTTAAAATTTTTATTGATGAATTAAGATTAGAGTAAATGCTATAATAATAGCCCTTAACAAATAACGGGAGGGAAGATTATGAAATCAGTCAAAGGCACACGTACAGAGAAGAACCTGCTCGCGGCTTTCGCGGGCGAAGCACAGGCAAGGAACAGATATACCTATTTCGCCGGCGCGGCGCGTAAAGAGGGATACGAGCAGATAGCAAACATATTTATCGAGACAGCGGAAAACGAAAAGGAACACGCAAAGGTATTCTTCAAGCATCTCGAAGGAGGGGACGTCGAGATTACCGCTTCGTATCCCGCGGGGATGATTAAAGACACGAAGTCGAATCTTGAGGCGGCGGCCGCCGGCGAGAACCTTGAATGGACCACGCTTTATTCCGATTTCGGCAAGATCGCCAAAGACGAGGGGCTCCCTGAGATCTCGCGTTCTTTCGAACAGATCTCCAAGGTAGAGAAATTCCATGAGGCAAGGTACAGGAAACTCATAAATAATATAGCCGATAACGAGGTCTTCAAAAAGAAGTCGCCTGTAAAGTGGCACTGCATAAATTGCGGTTATGTCTCTGAGGGACCGGATGCGCCGAATGAGTGTCCCGCATGTAAACATCCGCAGGCATTTTACGAAGTCCTCGCCGAGAATTTTTAGGGCCTATGCGAGACAGATCGCTTTACATTCACATTCCCTTCTGCAGGAGAAAGTGTCCCTACTGCAGTTTTTACAGCATATCTTATGATGAAGGCCTCGCCCGCGCATACGTAGATGTTCTTCTTGGGAAAATAGAAGATATAGAAGGAAGCGTCTCCACGATCTATATCGGCGGTGGGACACCTACCGTATTACATGAAGGCCTTCTTGGGAAATTACTGAGCGGCCTTAAAAAATTTACCGGAGATAATATTGAGTTTACCATTGAGGCAAATCCCGAAAGTCTGGACAGG
Source organism: Candidatus Omnitrophota bacterium (assembly GCA_030695925.1). Lineage (GTDB taxonomy): Bacteria > Omnitrophota > Gorgyraeia > Pluralincolimonadales > Pluralincolimonadaceae > JAGUXU01. The sequence continues at coordinate 1,019 of JAUYOH010000003.1, read as the reverse complement.
GAAAAACTAGGGCTTTTTTTGGATCGGGGCGTAAACCGTTTAAGCATAGGCACGCAATCTTTTACCGACGAGAAATTACAAAAATTAGGCAGGAGCCATACGGCGGAAGAGGCGGCAAAGGCGATGGATATCTCGCGGAAAGCGGGATTTAATAACATAAATATAGACCTTATCTTCGGTGTATGGGGCGAGAGCGTCGCCGAATGGAAATCGGAACTGAAGAAAGCCGTTCAATCAGGCGCAAGGCACATCTCCTGTTATTCGCTTACTTACGAGGAAAATACCGCGCTCATCTCCGCTAAGAACACGGGAAAGATCCTTCCGCTTGATGAGGAAGTCGTCGCCCAAATGTACGGATATACGCTCGATTATTTACCGGGACAGGGCTTTGGGCATTACGAAGTCTCAAATTTTGCTAAGAAAAGCCATCGCTGCAGGCATAACCTTAACTACTGGGATAATAATCTGTATATCGGCCTGGGTGCCTCCGCTGTTTCCTATCTCGACGGCATAAGAAAGACGAACGTCTCGGATATTAAAGAATATATAAAAAAGGTGAAGGCGGGAGAAGATCCGGCCGCTTCATCCGAGAAGTTGTCCGATATAGACCGGGCTAAAGAGACAGCCGCCGTAAAGATAAGGACGAAAGAAGGCATAGATTTCCGATGGTTCAGCGAAAAGACGGGGTTTGATTTTTGCGGACTCGAGAAAGATGTCCTGCCTGTGCTTGTCGAAAAAGGCCTGATCGAATATAAAAAAGAAAATAAACATTGCCCCGGGACGCAGCTTACTAAAAAAGGTTTTTTGTTTAGCGATACCGTTTCAAGCGAACTGCTTTAGTTTAAGAGGAGGCGTGCCTTCGAGGGATTGACTTTTTCGCCATTTCTTGATATAGTTTATGGAACTCATTTCGGGTGGGGGGCTATAATTCGCAGTCGCTCACTATAAGGAGAAGTCTGGGCCACTGAGACTGTTTTTAGGCGCTCCAAAGGGAAGCCTATCATAACCGCCAAGGCGGT
>JAUYOH010000063.1 GCA_030695925.1 Candidatus Omnitrophota bacterium | reverse complement strand
CCTCTTCGCGAAAACTTCTGCGTATGCACCGTCGAGATAGAGACTACCGCAGGGCCTATCTCATCCGCTACCCGCGTAAATACGCTCTCCAATTGCTTCGCGTAATTTACTCCGTCCTCCGCCTGCGCGTAAGGGATCTGGCCGCATACCGCGGCCGCGACTCCCAAAACCAAAACTACTCCCCAGAACCTGAACATCTTATTTTGCCTCCGTATATTTTATGCGACGATCTTTTCCCTTATCTTCTTTTCCAGCTCATGTAATAGCTTCGGGTTTTCCTTCAGGTATGTCCGGGCATTGTCCCTGCCCTGTCCGATCTTCACGTCATTGTAAGTCAGCCATGCTCCTGTCTTCTGGATCAGGCCCAAAGTCTGCCCTAAATCTATTATGTCGCCGGTCTTCGATATCCCCTCGTTGTAAATTATGTCAAACTCCGCCTGCCTGAATGGCGCAGCGACTTTATTCTTTACAACCTTCACCCTGACGTGGCTTCCCACGACCACATCACCGGCCTTTATGTTCTCTATGCGCCTTATATCGAGCCTTACCGAGGCGTAGAACTTAAGCGCGCGTCCGCCGGGTGTCGTCTCGGGATTGCCGAACATAATACCTATCTTTTCGCGTATCTGGTTTATGAATATTACTGATGTCTTCGATTTACTGATGGATGAAGTCAGTTTTCTTAAGGCTTGAGACATCAACCTTGCCTGAAGCCCCATATGAGACGCTCCCATCTCGCCTTCGATCTCCGCGCGCGGTACCAATGCCGCGACAGAATCGATAACGACGACGTCCAGCGCACTTGATTTGACGAGCGTCTCGCATATCTCCAGTGCCTGCTCGCCTGAATCCGGCTGCGATATTAAAAGGTCATCTAAGTTCACGCCTAGTTTCTTCGCGTAAGTCGAATCAAAAGCGTGCTCCGCGTCTATGAAAGCAGCGACTCCGCCTTTCTTCTGCGCCTCAGAGATTACGCTTAACGAGAGTGTCGTCTTACCGGATGACTCCGGTCCGTAGATCTCGGTGACGCGGCCTCTGGGTATCCCGCCCACGCCTATCGCCATATCAAGAGCCATCGACCCTGTCGGTATAAAGTCTACCGGGGCGTGCGTCGCCGCGCCCAGCTTCATTATCGAACCTTTCCCGAACTGCTTCTCGATGTGCGCCAACGCCAATTCAAGCGCTTTTACGCGATCACTTGCCGCCTTTTCCTTGCTTTCCCCCTTCTCTTCTTTTCTCAATTCTTTCTCCTCGTTCTTTACCATATCGTTAACCCTCCTTTGGTTAAAATGGCTTCGTCATAGTAGACGAAGCCCTGAGGGATTTTCTTTCAAAAATCTTTTGGGGAATGCCTAAAATTACCTGTTTATTATACGATTTTTAAGGGTTTTTGTAAAGAAAAATAAGCGCGTAAAGGCTATTTCTCACTGAGCAAGCCTGATCGTAACCGGCAATTTGGAAAAAGTGATATTGCCTTTTTGAGACTGAATGATTTGGCCCCCTCCTTCAGCCTTGTAATCTTTTAACGCCTCGGGCAGCGGGATGACAAAACCGGCCGGGGGCTGAGCCTTCCCGTCGGCGGAAAACTTTATGACATCGCCCTCTTTCTTAAAGGAATAATTTACCTTGCCGTAAATCGTCGGCAAATCCTTTACCGCAACCCCTTTGTCAAACCATGCGGGGTCTATTCCGGCGCCCAACACTAATTTATCATTTGCCTCATATACGAACATCGTCCTTACGGCGTCTATATAACCCGAGCCGACCCACGTATGCGGCATATCGCCGATATACGACGGTGTGCGCGGTTTCGCGTGGACGACTTCAGCCATATGATTCCATCCATACGGCCGCACCGAATCTTTTGTAAAATAGCGCAGCATAGTAAGGCCGCGCTCGCGCTCGCCCATCCTCACATACGCGTTTGCCGAGCGGACCTCATAAGGAGTAAATGTCCTCTCGTGTCCCGGCACCATGCCCTTACTGAATTCGTCAAAATACCTGTCAAAGGTGTTCTTTAAGAGGTCCTTGGGCATATAATCAAGTTCTCCACCTGCGACTATGGCGATAGCCGTCGATGTCGAATCGAAATCACCTTTCTCAACGCATCCCGCTATATAGTTGATTTTGTCGCGCGCGGCGACTTTTCTTATCGAATCATAAATGCATTTGCGGAAATCTTCCACTTCCTTCTGCATCCACTCGGCGTCGTCTTTTTTGCCCATCAGATTAGCCAGATATACGCCGTCTTTAAAACCGCGCAATACGAAGAAATCATCCCAGTAACTGGTCATAGCGGGATAATATCCCTCGTGGCTGTTCGATTTGGGCAGTATTCCGTAATAGGGCTGTTTCTTCGGATCGTTCTGGAATTCCGGCGTCATATTCTGGCGACGAAGCCGCTGCGCGAATTGCAGGGCCTTTACGACTTTCGGGTATACTTTTTGGAGGTACTGTTTATCTCCGGAATAATCGATATACTGGCGCACCGCGAAGACATATTCCCCCTGACTGTCATATTCGTTGCCCTCACCGCTTCCGCT
>JAUYOH010000062.1 GCA_030695925.1 Candidatus Omnitrophota bacterium | reverse complement strand
CCTTTCGACATATCAATTCAATGTCGGCGCCTACCTTACCATCGGCTTCTTTAGCTAAAGTTTTTAGCTCAACATCTTTATCGATGGGCTTGTCTTTGGTATGTATCTTAAATATCTCGACTCTTGTTTTCTCATCCGGTTTTGGAAGTTCCAATAAAAGGTCGAATCTACCGCTACGTAAAATAGCGGGATCGACTAAATCCAATCTATTGGTCGTGGCTAAAACTACCACGCCTTTAAGCTCTTCTATTCCATCCATTTCGGTTAGAAACTGGCTTATCACTCGTTCCGTTACGTGGGCATCCGTGCTCGAAGAACCTCTTTTAGGAACCACGGCATCTATCTCATCAAAGAATAATATAGTGGGTGAGGCTTGTTTGGCTATCTTAAATACTTCACGGATTCCTCTTTCACTTTCTCCTACATATTTGGATATAAGAGAAGGGCCTTTTACCGAGATAAAATTAACCCCGCTTTCAGTCGCGATCGCCTTACCGAGAAGCGTCTTTCCCGTACCGGGGACTCCGTAAAGAAGTATCCCCTTAGGCGGAGTTGTGTTGGCCTTTTTGAAAACTTCGGAATATTTAAGCGGCCATTCTACTGCCTCTTTCAGTTCCTCCTTAATATTCTCTAATCCGCCTACATCGTCCCATTGGACATTCGGGACCTCAACAAAAACTTCGCGTATGGCTGAAGGTTCGACTTCTTTCATGGCATCCCTGAAATTATCCATCGTTACTTCTAATTTCATCAACGTCTCATAAGGAATTTCTGCCATTTCGAAGTCTATCTTAGGTAAAATCTTCCTTAAAGCGCTCATCGCGGCTTCTCGTGCCAAGGCCTCTAAGTCGGCTCCCACAAAACCATGGGTAATCTCAGCCAATTTCTCTAAACTGACATCTTCCGCTAAAGGCATACCCCTCGTATGTATCCCGAGGATCTCCAACCTTCCGTTTTTATCGGGTATTGGGATAGAAATTTCCCTATCGAATCTACCTGGCCTTCTCAACGCGGGGTCTATTGTGTTTGGTATATTTGTCGCTCCTATAACTATGACCTGGCCTCTGGACTCTAACCCATCGAGTAGAGATAAAAGCTGAGCTACTACGCGCCTCTCGACCTGCTTCTCGCCGCCCATTTCTTCTCTCTTAGGTGCTATCGAGTCTATCTCGTCAATAAATATTATGGCAGGGGCGTGGCTTTGAGCGTCTTCGAAGACACTTCTTAAACGAGCTTCGCTTTCACCATAAAATTTTCCCATGATTTCAGGGCCTGATATATGCGTAAAATACGCGTCTGTCTCATTGGCCACCGCTCGAGCAATTAAGGTTTTGCCTGTACCCGGAGGGCCATATAGGAAAACCCCCTTTGGCGCGCCTATCCCCAGCCTTTCAAACACCTGTGGATATCTTAAGGGAAGCTCTATCATCTCCCTGATTCTTTGAATTTGGGAACTTAAGCCCCCGATATCCTCATAGGAGACCGTGGCTGCTTTTGCCTCTCCCTGTTTCTTGGTCTCCATCCTTATTAAAGTAGCGGCATTTATCAATACCACGCCGTCAGGAATGGTGTCTACCACCTTAAAATCACTTGACCTTGACCCGAAAAACGTAGCCCTGACCCTATCACCCGCGATTACAGGAAGCCCCTCTATTAGAGATCCTAAATATTTGGCATCACTATCTCTTTGGAGCGGGCTGGACATCGTCAGGGGAGAAAGAGTGATCTTGTTGGCGGGCTTGGAATCGATTTTATTGATTTTTACTTTTTCATCCAACCCAATTGAAACGTTTTCTCTCGATATGCCGTCTATCTGTATGATTTTCTTGCCCCTGCTTTCGGCATAACAGGGCATTATCTTCGCAGGTGTCTTTCTTTTACCCTTAATTTCTATGATATCGCCTACATCCAATCCGAGCTCCTTCATATCCTCCGGATCGATCCTGGCGATCGCCCTGCCCACATCTTTTGACAAGGCTTCTTTCACTTTCAACATTAGAGTCTTGTCGTCTTTTTTCGCTGTCATTGGAATAAACTCCCGGTAAATTTATCTAACGCCTCAATACCTTTAACTTCCCGCGGCTGCAAAGGTATAATTGTGGTCTTTAAGTTGCTAAATTTTCTTCTTATTTGTTTTATATATTCTTCCTGGGCCTTGATTCTTTCCCGGCAAAACTCACAATCCCTTAATTCTAATCCAGGGGGATATACCTTCCCATCCATTAGGGAAGGGTGCAAAACATTATTCACCACCAATTGTTTTACTTTTAAGCCGAATTTATTTAGGTTATTTACTAATCTTTCTGTTTCTTGAATTGCCATATCCTCTGGTATAGTTACGGCGATAAATTCGCAGGCCTTGCCATCCCGAAGCAACCCCTCAATCCTATTGACCGTCTTTTTCATCTCCACCAGAAAATCATCGCCTTCATCAGGATTATATTTCCCAGAGAAAGTCTCCACCATATACCTGTACTTCCATCGCATCTTGGCCATCACTTTAATCCAGTCGTCAAGCAGCTCGGGCAGGGTTAAGAGCCGAAGAGCATGCCCGGTAGGCGCAGTATCTACTATGTATTTCTCAAACTGAGCCTGCTCTATTAAATCAACTATAGTTTTAAATCCCATTACCTCGTCAATACCCGGAATAGGCAGGCTAAAGATAGAATCAATATCTTCCTGGTCTAAATAGGTAGAGGTGTCCAAGATTTTTCTTATCTGGGTTTCGTATTTTATTTTAAATTTAGAAAGAGCCTTCTCCGCGCTTATCTCAAGGGCGCTTAAGTTCTTTACTCCTTTTACTTCTTTTATCTCGCTACCGATTTCTTGACCTAAACTATCGGAGAGCGAATGAGCAGGGTCTGTGGAAATGAGGAGTGTTTTGAAATCCTTGGCTAAATAAAGACCTGTGCTTGAGGCACAGGTCGTCTTTCCCACTCCGCCCTTTCCGCCAAATAAAATTAACTTTAAAACATCTTCTTTTAGGCCCGTTAATGCCATACATCTATCATTTCTTTATCTTGACTTCTAAGATACCATTTTTATAGGATGAGCTTAAATTTTCTGCTAGTGCCTTTACCGGAAGTAAAACTTCTTTATGATATTTTCTATCACCACTCTGGACTGAAATATCCAGGATGTCTTCTTTCAAATCTAATTTTATATCCTCTTGGTTTACGCCAGGCATCTCTGCATAAATCCTAATCTCTTCTTTTTCATCAAAGAGATCAGTAATCGGTTCCCTTTCTTCCTCAACTGTGGGCCCTTTGGGGGTCTTCTTGATATTACCAAAAGGTTCGACTATAGGCTTACCTCCCACTGCTGTTTTTATAGAAAACCCAAATACTCCCTTCATGCCTTCTTTAAGATGGCTTAAGTCTATCTCACCTTCTTTTTTGATTTCGCCGCCTGCCTCTTTTAAATCTGCCGCAAGGTCAACCAACTTCTCGATACCTTTAAATAAACCGCCAATGCCAAAATCAAAATCTATTTCTTCCCCTCGCCTTCGTTCGGGACTCCCTTCGGTCGCTTCCTTTTTTTTCTTTTCTCTTGCCATGCCTTACCTCCTCAAATGACCCCGCCGTTGGCGGGGGAATTTGACCCCCAGCGTATTGATTTACGAAGCAAATCAGCAGGGGGTAAATTCACTTATTTTTTCTTTTTAGAAATAACACCCATGCCTTTACATGTTAAACAGGGAAGTGTTTTACCTCGTTCTCTACCTATCCCTTTACACGTAGGACAAGTCTCAATCTGCGAAGTCCTTATAGTAACGATGCCTT
>JAUYOH010000161.1 GCA_030695925.1 Candidatus Omnitrophota bacterium | reverse complement strand
CCTCGCGGGCGAGAATGCTGAGCGGCTTTTATCGGCCGGCGCCACCTCAAAGAATATGTTCGATTGCGGCATCTGCACTTCCTGCAGGAGCGACGAGTTCTATTGCTACAGGAAAGAAGAAGATAAGACAGCCAGGATGGCATCTGTAATAATGTTAAAATAAAAGGAGCTGAAAATGAAGATAGGGGTCTTATCCGACACGCACGACAACGTGCCCATGATCAAAAAAGCGGTGGATTTGTTTAACGCGGAGGATTGCGGTTTGGTTATTCATGCCGGTGATTATTGCGCGCCGTTCGCCCTGACACCTCTGGTGAAATTAAAATGCAAATGGCTCGGCGTCTTCGGCAATAACGACGGCGACAAGAAGGCGCTCGCGATGAAATCGGACGGGATGATAGTCGACCACCCTTATAATTACGACCTCTCGGACAAGAAAGTCATCATAACCCATGAACTCGAGGACATCCCGGACCTTCAGGGAAAATTAGAGAGGACCGAGGCCCATATAGTGATTTACGGCCACACGCATAAGACCGACATAAGAAAAGTGAAAAATACCCTCGTGGTAAATCCGGGAGAATGCGGCGGCTGGCTTTATGGGAAATCGACGGTCGCGATAATAGATCTGGATAAGATGGAAGCGAAGGAAATCACATTATAAGGTGCATATGAAGTCAAAGGTATATTTTGTAAAAGCGAAATGGGGCGAAGACTTGGATTCAATCCGGAAGAAGACGCTCTGGCTCCTCGACAAACTCGCCGTTAAGAAATTCGTAAAAAAAGACGACCTTGTCGCCGTAAAACTAAGTTTCGGAGATAAGGGAAATAAGGGGCACGTCGACGCCCGCCACGCCAGGTTTGTGATTGACGAGATAATCTCGCTTAAGGGAAAGCCCTTCTTTACTGATACAAATACCCTGTATAAAGCCCATAGGCAGAACGCGGTCGACCACTTAAATCTCGCCTACGAACACGGGTTTACACCCGATGTATTCGGGGCGCCGGTAGTCTTCGCCGACGGGTTGAGGTCAGGAGAGGATGCGGAGATAAAGATAGACAAAAAGCATTTCAAGTCGGTGAAGATAGCGCGCGCCTGCGCTGACGCGGACTCAGTCGTGGTGCTGTCACACGTCACGGGCCATATGGTGACCGGCTTCGCCTCGGCGATAAAGAATATCGGCATGGGCTTCGCGACGCGGGCCGGGAAACTCCTGCAGCATTGCGACCTGAAGCCAAGCGTCCTCACGCAGAAATGCACCGGTTGCGGGTTATGCGTCATCCACTGCCCGAGCGGAGCCATCACGATAGAAGGAAAAATAGCCCGTATAGACGAGAATACCTGTATCGGATGCGGCGACTGCCTTGTCGCCTGCCGCAGCGACGCGATAAATATACCGTGGGGCGAGACGAATACCAATGTGCAGGAGAAGATGGCGGAATTCGCCCTCGGCGTGATGAAGGACAAGGAGGGGAATATCGCTTTTTTGAATTACGCGATGAACGTAACCCATGATTGCGACTGCCTCGCGAAAGATGAACCGGCGGTCGCGCCTGATGCCGGGATATTGGCATCCGTAGACCCTGTCGCTCTGGACAAGGCCTCTGCCGATCTGGTGAATGAGGCCGCGAAGAGAGATGTCTTTAAAAAGGAATGGCCGAAGAGCAACTGGACGGCGCAGTTAACTTACGGCGCGGAAATAGGATTAGGCAGTCTTGATTATGAACTGGTAGAAATGGAATGAGAATACTCTTAACAAACGACGACGGGATATATTCACCCGGTATCTACGCGCTTTACAAGAAGTTAAAATCACTTGGGCCTTGCACTGTTGTGGCGCCCGATGCCGAACGCTCGGCGCAGGGACACGCGATAACCTTATCTGTCCCTTTGCGCGTAAATGAGGCAAGGCGCGAGGGCAAATTCTTCGGCTACGCCGTCTCAGGCACGCCTGCCGACTGCGTCAAGATAGCCCTTATGTCCATAATGAAGAAGGGACGCCCGGACCTTATAATTTCAGGCGTCAATCGCGGGCCGAACCTCGGTATCAATGTCCTTTATTCCGGCACGGTCTCCGGCGCCACAGAGGGCGCGATACTCGGAGTGCCGTCTTTCGCGGTATCGCTGGCGTCTTTTAAATGGCATAACTTTGAATCAGCGCTTGATGTTTCGTATAAACTCGCGAAGATGATCTTAAAGAAGCAGTTGCCGTCAGATACTCTTCTTAACGTAAATGTGCCGGCGCTTCCGAAGTTAAAGATAAAGGGTATCAAGATAACGCGGCAGGGCCGCTCGACATTTTACAAGGAAAGCTACGACAGGCGCGAAGACCCGAACAAACGCGTCTATTACTGGTTGAGCAGCCAGAGGATAGAGGTAAAAGGCGACGATGATATAGACGCGGTCGCGGTAAGGGACGGTTATATCTCTGTCACTCCGCTTCATTACGATATGACTAATTATGAGGATTTCAGTAGACTGGAGACATGGGGAAAGAAACTGCTTTAAAGAATTACGAGGATTTGAAGGCGCTCGCCGGGAGGGAAGGGGCTACTCTCTTCGGTGTCGCGGACGTGACAGCCGTAAAGGACAGATTCTATATCGAGCCGAAGTCTGCCGTTGAAGGCCTCGATTACGGGATATCAATAGGCGTGCGGCTGTCAGGCAGGATATTGGAGACCGTCGTAAACGAACCGACCAAACTCTACGCGTTCCACTATAAGAGGATAAATTCCCTGCTGGATGAGATAGCGCTAAAACTCGGCGACTTCATCCAGAATAGCGGATATTCCGCGCTGCCTATCCCGGCAAGCCACGTCGAGGATTGGCAGAATCAACGCGGCGCGGTATCGCACAAGATGGTCGGGCACTTGGCGGGGTTGGGTTTTATCGGCCGCTCGGCGCTATTGGTAAATCCTAAATTCGGCGCGCAGGCCCGATACACGACGATATTGACGGATATACCGCTTAAGACGGATGCGCCGGATAACAGTAATTGCGGAGAGTGCTGCGCGTGTGTGGCGGTCTGCCCGGTAAAGGCGATAAAGAAGGACGTGAAGGATTTTAATCTGATGGCGTGCCGCGAACTCTTAAAGACGTTCGCCAATAAGCCCGGCATCGGCCATTCGATCTGCGGGATTTGTGTAAAGGTTTGTAAAGGGAAATTTTAACATTCCTTCTCCCTGAGGGGAGAAGGTCAGGATGAGGGGGAAAATAAATGGGTTTAGTAAGAAAAGCAAATAAGGTCAAGCTTGTCGTTGGGATGATATCGAACGACCCCAACTTGTTGTTGAAACTGGAGAAGACGCTGGAATGGAGGTTCGGGCCGATAGATTTCAGGACGGCGCTCTTGGATTTCGCCTACACCGACTATTACGAGCCCGAGATGGGAAGCAACCTAAAAAGGCAGTTTGTCTCTTTTAGGAAATTGATAGACCCGGAGCGCCTGCCCGACATAAAACTTTATACCAATAAAGTGGAATTGCAGAACAGCGCCGCGAGAAACAAGCCATCGCGCAAAGTAAATATGGATCCGGGCTATCTTACCGAGGGAAAACTTGTCCTTGCCACGACCAAGGACCAGCAGCACAGGATATTCTTGAATAAAGGCATATACGCCGAGGTCACTTTAAGGTATGTCGAGAAGACGTTCCTTCCGTGGGATTGGACTTACAGCGATTACAAGACGAAGGAATACAT
>JAUYOH010000149.1 GCA_030695925.1 Candidatus Omnitrophota bacterium | reverse complement strand
CAGCGTCTTTGACGAAAAAAGATATTTTGCCGGAGGCGATCATTGCCCTGTGGTTGAATTTGGGAAAGATGCCAGCGCGGGAATCAACATCTGCGAGGATATATGGTATCCGGAAGGGCCGCAGCGCATACAGGCGCTTTTAGGCGGAGCAGGCGTGATCATTAATATTTCCTCGTCGCCTTATTATGCCCAGAAGATAAAAGCCCGCGAAGATATGCTCGCAAAGCGAGCAAAGGAAAACAGCGCTTTTGTATTCTATTGTAACTCTGTAGGCGGACAGGACGCGCTCGTATTTGACGGCGGGAGCTCTGCGTTTGATTATCAGGGCAGATTGCTGGCGAGAGGCAGGCAGTTTGAAGAAGATATGGTGGCGGTAGATGTGGACATTGAAAAATTAAAACACAGAAAGAGGCCCGCAGCCGGCCGCAACGCCTGTTTTTGCCTGCCGAAATCAAGCATGAAGACAATACACCTACGCGGTGTAACCGGCAAGGAAAATGTATTTCCCGGAAAGATAGAAAAGCGGCTTGGGTATCTTGACGAAATATATACCGCATTAATCGCCGGAATCAGGGATTACATAAGAAAAAATAGCTTCAAAAAAGTGGTTTTGGGGCTGAGCGGCGGCATAGACTCTGCATTGGTGGCAGCCCTGGCAGTAGATGCGCTGGGAAAAGAAAACGTAGTCGCGCTGACAATGCCTTCTATGTATTCAAGCAGCGGCACTAAACAGGATGCAGAAAAAGTCGCCCGCAATCTAGGGATAAAGCTTATTTCCGTTCCGATAAACGGAGTATATAAAAAATATCTGGATTTGCTGAAGCCGTATTTTAAAGGACATAAGCCCGGCACGGCAGAGGAAAATATACAGGCCCGGATAAGGGGCAATATACTAATGGCATTCTCAAACAAATTCGGCTGGCTTGTGTTTACGACGGGGAATAAGAGTGAAATCGGCACAGGCTATTGCACCCTCTATGGCGATATGACAGGCGGGTTTGCCGTTTTAAAAGATGTATCCAAGACTTTAGTGTACGCGTTGTCGCAGCACAGAAACAAAAAGGGCGGCCGGCTCGTTATTCCCGAAAGTGTTTTCCGGAGAGCGCCGTCCGCGGAATTAAGGAAAAACCAGAAGGATCAGGATATCCTGCCTCCGTACCCTCTACTGGATAAAATCCTGGACCTGTATATAGAGAAGGACAAAAGTCTAGGGGAGATCGTACGGCAAAAGATTGATAAGCACATAGTGAAAAAAGTGATCCTTATGGTGGATGGGAATGAATATAAACGCAGGCAGGCCCCCATAGGGATAAAGATCACACCCAAGGCCTTCGGCAAAGACAGAAGAATGCCGATCACCAATCTATTTACGAAATAATAAACCTACTTATACTTAGGAGAAATGATAATGAAAATGGTTCCATATCAGATTGTAGCGGTATCAGGATCCCTGCTTCTCATGCTTTCCGGGCTGCTGAGGTTTTTTGGCTCGGGCAATCCGAAAGAGTTAGCGATAGGCGTCCTGTATTTCTTTGCAAACCTCATTATTTTCTGTTTATGAAGAAAATTTTTATCCGTAGGAAGGATTCCTGGATGCAGGGCATGTTTGATTCAGCGGCTAAAAGTTATGTCTTAGTGAACAAGGTCATTACTTTCGGTTTAGACGAAAAGTGGCGGCACTCGGCGCTTAAAGAAATAACGCCGCGGGAGGAGTGCCGGATTCTTGATATCTGCACCGGACCGGCGGATCTCGTTTTAAAAATAGCCAGAAAATTTCCGCGCCTTGAAATCGATGCTCTTGATTATTCGCCCGAAATGCTGACAATTGCCGATGAAAGGGCAAAGAAGTCCGGTTTAAGCAATATCGTGTTTAAAGAATGCGATGTGACCGGCATAAAATTTGAAGGCGCATTTTTCGATTATGTAACAGTTTCGTTCGGTTTCAGGAATTTGTCTTTTTCGCCCGAGAATCTGGCCGGGGCGTTAAAAGAGGTTTATCGTGTCTTAAAGCCCGGCGGCAGATTTATTATCATCGAAACCAGCCAACCGCCGAATAGATTTATTCGTGCGTTGTTTCATTTTTACGCGAAACAACTTGTTCCTTTGGCAGGAAGGATTGTTTCGCGCCTCAAGACGCCTTACAATTATCTCGGAAACTCAATCGTAAAGTTTTACGATGAACCCGGACTGCTGAATGTTCTCGAATCGCACGGCTTCAAAAAAATAAAAATCGCGCCTTTTTTATTTGGGATGGTTTTGCTTTGCGTTGTGGAAAAGGAAGCAAGTAGCTGACTTCTAACCTGGTTAGATTTACCAGGTTAGAATCGAGGAAATTATGAAGAAAGTTTTTGTTAAGACGTTCGGCTGACTGTTGGTTACCTTATAGACGCACGATGGAGAAGGTAGCGGAGGCGATAGCAGGCGCGGATTGAGCGGGTCATTGGAACCGGGTGTCTTGGGCATCTATGGTCAGAACGGCGCAAACAATCGTTCCTAGACGGTAGACAGGCGTTTTTCTGGGGCATTAGACAGGGCTCTCGGGGGTTCAAAAATAGCTGTTTTAAGTGACATGGATTGACATAAATCTGTCACAAAAAGTATATAGTTTTTCTGACAAGGAAACATTATGCATGCGGGCGTAACATTTATATTGACTCTGGATTGAATCATGGTAAAATGTCCACTAATAGGAAATGTCCACTATTTAGTGGACATTTAGAGGCGATGGACATTTAGAAGAGGGAGTAACTACAATGAAAATACTCTTGGGTGATAAAGCCAACATAATCATACGCGCCATGATGTCTCAGCCCGACAGGAAGTGGGTTGCGAGAGACTTTGAGAAAGAGTTTGGCGTAGGTCGCGCGCGCGCGGCCGCGGTATTATCCGCATTACGCGTGAAGGGGTTTGTCGGTGGAATTCGTTCCGGCAGGCTTGCTCATAGCGTATTGCAAAACAAAGAGGAGCTACTCGAGGAATGGCTCAAGGTTTATAAATTTGAGCTTAATGAAGAGCATCTTTATTACTCAGCTCGTGAAGATATTTTAAGTCGTTTAAAAGAATATTTCGCTGCCAAGAATGAATCCAAGAAGTACGCCTTAACGCTTCATACCGGCGCGAATTTTATTACGCATTACGTAAATACACCAACGATATATTGCTATTTGTCGGCTGAAAAATTCAAGAATGCTTCGCTGGACTTAAGGCAGTCTCTTGACCTTAAAGAATTGAAGAAAGGCGGTAATATTTATTTAATAAAACCGTACTATAAAAATACTGCATTTTTCAATACCCAAACGATAAAAGGCTACAGCGTTGTTTCGGATCTCCAGCTTTACTTGGATCTGTACCACTTTCCGCAGAGAGGCAGAGATCATGCGGAGTATTTGCTAAAAACCTTAAAAGAGGAAGGGAAGAACATTGTCTAAAGAATTTTCCGGAGAAAAACTTCTCTTCAAAGTCATAGACGATCTTGCAGATTTCTTACCGTATTTGGTCCTTGTCGGAGGTTGGGTGCCATATATCTACGCCAGATATATTTGGAAGAATGTCCCCAATATGGCAGTGACAACTGGAGACATAGACTTTGGTGTTGGCGCACAGGATTACAATGGCAAGGATACTGTCGCTTCCTGTGTGCAAAGGCTGGGTTACGGAGAGCGCCATGTTTCTATGGATAGGTCATTTCCATTCGTTCCTATTGTCAAAGACGCCTCTGGAGATGTGAAAGCCGAGGTTGAGTTTATTACTGATCCCAAGGTCTCGAGAAAGCTTGTAAATAAAATCGTAGGCCAAGAGATCAAGATCAATGAGATTCAGCATTTCAGTTTACTGCTTGGTTCCGTTTTAACGGCGCAAATGGACCTAAAGAGTATTCAGATACCGACCGAATCGATGTTTACTTTCCACAAAGCACTTACATTTGTTGATCGGGAGAATGAGGAGAAATTAAGGAAGGATCTGTATTACGTTTACTACATGCTGAGATTCTGCCCTAAAAGGGAACAACTTGCTGATGATGTGGTTGCTCTTATTAAAAAACGAAAAGAAGGAAAACAGGTTAAAGAAAATCTCAAAGAGTATTTCAGTAGCGTGGATTCAAAAGGACCTCTTTTTGTAGGGCAGGAAAACGGCCCAGATGCTTATATTGATAATGTGCGACAGGATGCCTTTGATAAGTTTAGCGGAATCAGGCAAAGGGTCGAAGAGTGAAGACGTATGCCATCGGTGACATTCATGGCGCTTACAAGGCGTTGATGCAGTGTTTTGAGCGCGCGAAATTCGATTATAAAAAAGACCGCCTGATCGTGATAGGCGATGTTTGCGACGGTTACCCTGAAGTCAGGCAGTGCATTGATGAGCTTTTGAGAATTAAGCACTGCGATCTGGTCATTGGCAATCATGATATATGGGCTCTGGACTGGGCCCTGCGCGGCGATAAGCCGGAGATATGGACGAGTCAGGGCGGTGGGCGGTG
>JAUYOH010000142.1 GCA_030695925.1 Candidatus Omnitrophota bacterium | reverse complement strand
TGCCCGTCACGATTGACTCGAATCGTTGAAGCGATAAACGTCTCAGCTGTCGGGTCTTGTCTGTCCCCGCACTTAGTAGAAATACATAGCCCCCTCGGCCCCATTTCTTCGAGCGCCGGATCATGCCGGCTACCGCAAGTTTGCTCAAATAATATTTGGGGCGGACAGAATCCTCCAAAATGTCCGACAATGGAGATCCTCTTGCGTCGTTGGGCCACTCCGAAGTATTGACTGTCCAGAACTCTCCACGAATACCCGTACCCGCTTTCGGAAATCGTTTTGAGGACAAGCGCAAAGTCCCTGCCTTCGTTAATTGAAAGGAGTCGGGGTACGTTTTCAATGAGTAGCCAAGTTGGATTAAGTAGTTTCGTAATAAACATACACTCGAAGAAGATATTGCTCTTCTCGCCCTTAAGACCTTCTCCCTTCGGGTTGGCGTTCGATATATCCTGACAAGGGAATCCGAACGCAATAAGGTCAAGATGTCTGTATGTTTTGGAACGAGAGGCCAGTTCTTCTTCAAGACTTTTAAAGCGTAAGGCATTATCTCGACTTGGCCCGCGCATTTAAAGCCCGCCCTTTCTATACCTAGATCCATGCCTCCGCAACCGGAGCATAACGATAAGAATTTCATGCATCTTTTCTTGGCTTTTTCTTGCTCTTCTTGCAATTAGCGTCCATGAGTTTCTGACGGTTATACCAGCTCATGTTCTTATAGATCTTTTTCAGATTCCTTATAACTTTCATTCGCCCTCCCTACAGCTCGGTTTCAACCGGTTCGAATTTAAACCCATCATCCCCGACATCCTCACTCATAAACCCCACAAAAACACGAACGATGTATTCGCCGATTTCATTCCAGACATGAATGATAGCTTTATTCTTTTTCACACCGTATCTAACGCTTAACCTGACTCTTGGCTTGCCGAAAGCGTGTTCGGCGCTGCGTATCGCGAGATGAACCTTATCCTCGATAGACTTGGCTTTCACCTCTTGATCGAATTCAAACTTATATGCTTTGCCCATCCAGCCCTCTCTCTTCCCGGCCACATTCGATAAACCTTTATTTCAGATAATTCTCAAGTCCCTCTTTCCTGAAAATTTCCCTGATTCGTTTTACTTCTTCTTGCAATGTACTGCGCGGAGTATTCATATGCGTGCTCGCCTGTTTAATATTCATGCCTTCTTCGCCAAGTAATCTACACAGTTCTTTTTGCCTGAATGATAATTTGCCTATGGCCTTTGAAAGCGCCGCCGGAAGCTCTGACTTTATCAATGAATCAAATCCCTCGCCGTCAACTTTAATGAACTTCTCAATGAACCCAGCATCATCGTCATCCAATAATTTATCGAGTGAAAGACTGGTATAAAATGCTCTTCGCTTAAGCCTTTCTTTTTCTTTGACGATGTTAATAAGACGTCGCTTAACAACCCTTTCCATAAAGGTTTTGATGGATGCGCCGAGCCCTGATTTATATTTATCTTTGACGAAGATCCAGTGCATAAGGCAATCCTGCAAGAGATCCTCGTATCCCTCGCGCGATAAGCTATTGAATTTGCGCTGGAATTCCGCAACGAGACATCTGGCGACTTTAAGTTCCCAATCATCAAATAACCCCTTATAGTTCTGCCTGATAGAAGCACCTCCTTAATTTTCAGTGCCTCAATACAGGCCTTACGAGATCATGGATCTCCTTTATTAGCGTCTCTTCGTTTTTGATATATCCTCCAGTCCCGATATCTCATTGGCGGTAGGTTCCCTTTTAAGAATCCCTGCCAACACAGAAGTAAAAGCTTGGAAGACTCTCTCATCGTGTAAATGTCTGTCAGCCTCCTCAAGGGGCTTGTCCAGATAAATAACGGTGATCTCTCGATCACCGAATCGTTTTCTAAAGTTATCCGCTAAACTCCTTCCCATGGTTTCGTCCTCTCACCAGCTCCATACAACGTAATCTCAAAAAGTGCCGAAAAAAAATTTGCTACTTAAAAATATTCGGCACTTTACTCAATATGGTTGTATGAAGCCATTGGGGGACCGATCAAGATCGACCCTATTCAAAGAACATAATAACTCCTTGATATAGCTTGACTTGTATCATCTTTCATTATAGGGTTGGGTCGAAAAACAAGACAAAAAATATGAAAGGAGGTGACCACGATGACCGCAAAACGGAAAAAGACGGCTAAAGCCGCCACGAAGCCCGACGTCAGGAAACAGAAAGCCCCGGCAAAACCGCCGGAGAAGCTTGAAGCCGCCGATACGCGCTCTAACGGGCCGTCACGCAACGAGCTCATGCTCGAGGCCAAGGTAAGAAGCATAAAAAACTTCCGTATCCTCAATAAACAAGAGCTTATTGAGATACTAAAGGACGGAACAACTCAGGAACGCGCCAGCGAGATCGTTGCCGGAGCTATCGCAAGATGGAAGAACGGTTGGGGAACTGGTAAGCCTAGAGAAAAGACCCAAATATAGGCGCTATACCGCCAGCATGCGGAATACGATCTCCGCATGCTGGCTACCCATCGATATTAAGGGGGTGTTTTCATGACCACGGATGACAAAACTCAAAAGAAGAAACGTTATGTGATTTATACTCGCTGCTCGACCGATGATCAGGCGCAGGGCGATTTCACAACGCTGGACGCCCAAGCGCATCACTGCAAAAATATGCTTGATGCCTTCGGTTACGAGCTCGCGAATATCGGCAATAAGGGCAGAGTTAACGATGACGGCTATTCCGGCAAGGATCTGAACCGTCCCGGCATACAGTCGATCTTAAACGATGTCCAAACAAAGCGATCGTTTGACGGCATAATATTCTTCCGCCTCGATCGATTAACGCGTAACCCCCGAGACCTCTACGCCCTCATCGACTTATTCAGGGCAAAGGAAGTAGACTTCGTCTCTGTTCGGGAGAACTTAGACAGCTCCACCGCCATCGGACGTGTGGTAATAGGGATCCTCGGCCTCCTCTCCGCTTTCGAGCGTGAACTAACCGGAGAGCGTGTCAAAGCCTCCGCCATCGCACGCGTAAGACAGGGTTTAAGAGTAGGTGGCAGAACACCTATCGGATATAAGCTCATAAAAGACGGTGAGCCTCTGCCTAACGGTAAACAGCCCATGAAAGCCGTCATCGATGAAAAACTCGCGCCATATGTCCGGCTCGTCTTTCAAATGGCCGCTGACAACCGATCACTTACCGCAATTGGACAAGAACTTGTCAAAAGAGGCGTATCCACCAAGTACGGAAATATCTGGCGCAGGCAAGGACTTTCAAAGATTATCAAGTGCAATTTCTACAAGGGCTATCTGAAATATATGGGCGAGATTCATAGAGGACGACATGAAGCATTGATCAGCGAAGATCTGTGGGCAAAAGCCAATAAGGTCTTATCTGCGCGTCTGCCCGGGCACAGTTTCCTAAGACTTATTAACGGCAACGTCTATCTCTTAAGCGGGTTAATAAAGTGCGGCCACTGCGGGAGCCACTTGGTTAATGCCCATACGGTCGGAAGAATAAAGGACAAATTCTTCTACTACGAATGCTCGCGATCAAGACAACAGCTTGGATGCTCCTTTAAACGACTCTCGGCTCCGATGTTTGACAACGAAATCATTAAATACTTCAAACGGGCCTCCGAGAACCAAAAAGTCATCGTGAAAGCGATCGGAAACGCCATCCTTGAATCCCAGGTTAAATTCGATAAGATCGAAGCCAAACTGAATGAAAAAGAAAAAGAATTAAGTACACTACGCCACGAAGCGGAAAAGCTAATCGACTTAGCCATGAACGACAAACTCGCGCAAGGACCTACCTACAAGACCAAACTATCAGGGATCGAATCGAAAATAGCAGAACTTGAAGATGAGATCGGTAAACTGCGGGCCCAAAAGCAGGTGGCTCAGATGGACGCCTCGTCTGGCAAGTTCCTCTATTCAAACATCAGATTTGCCATGCAATACCTCGATCAAGCACCGCCGGTAGCCCAACAAAGCCTCCTAAAAGCGCTCATCAAGGATATCATCATTTATGATGATAAAATAACCATAAATATGTACATAGAGCAGGCTCTAGCCGATACCTTACCCAAATACATCGACCAAAAACCCGCCCAAAACGGCAAAAGCCCTACCCCGACGATAAGTCAGGATAAGGCTTTGGCCCTTACGCCCTGTGTTTCGCAAGGGCGTCCAGTTTGGGGTGGATGACGGGATTTGAACCCGCGACGTCTTGAGCCACAGTCAAGTGCTCTAGCCGGGCTGAGCTACACCCACCACAAAACTCTTTGCTTCTTCATAAAATTGGCGTCCCTGGCCTGATTCGAACAGGCGACCCTC
>JAUYOH010000114.1 GCA_030695925.1 Candidatus Omnitrophota bacterium | reverse complement strand
TCCGCTCCTTGCAGCCTATTCATCTCCAGATCTATTTCTTCCAAGCGCTTTTTGATACCGGTATCCCTCATACCCACTCTCTCGTTCTCCTTCAGAAGCCTTTCCTTCTCTTTATTCATCATATATAAATCTAAATAGGTTGAGCTCTGAACCCTCGGCATGGAACGCTTCTTTGCGCTAAACATTGTCCTTAATTTATGGAGCCCTGGCAAACTATTAACATCTCTCATTGTTATCCTTTTCTACATAACAAGAATTTATGGATTTATCTTGCGTTAGCTCTAGACGAGACTAAGATATTCTTCTTTCTGCTTGCTCCCACAATTTTTAGCTCAACCAATTGGCCTTCTTTTAAATCTGCTACCCGTTGAATATTGCCTGGTAGCTGAATCTTACCATCTTTATCTACCTTCGAAAATGCCCGCATCAGTGTCATTTCATTCACCTCCAAATTTTCGAAGCAAATTTAACCTGACCCCACCTTTGGCGGGGAAAGGACCTTCTCTGCTTCTAACTATTTACCGACCTCAGCAACAACGCTGTCTTCCGCTACTTTCTCCTCAATCTCCTCTACGCTCTTGGCACTCTTGGTCTTGCCAATTTCTTTCTCCACAAGGCCTTTGACTACTTCTTTTACTTTGGCCTGGTTTGTCTTTGAGCCAACTCTGCTTGTCTCCGAGGCTAAGATATCCTGGCACATCTTTAGAAACCCATCTGAGTGAGAAGGAGTCATATTCTGACCCTTAAGTGTCTTGGCAATCATAATGCAACCGCGAATAGTGGGAGAAAATTCGCATTTTCCAGACTCTCTCAGGCCTCTTACAATATTAACAATCGTCTCAGCATTGGACTTAGAAAGCTTGGATTTTGCCTGGACAATAGCCAGTTCCGTATCATAATCAAAGTGATCCACGTCCATAGTAATCATCCTGTCCCTTAGAGCATCCTGGCTTCTGTGGACACCGGCATATTCCTCAGGGTTACTTGTGAAGATAGCTGTAAAATCCGGATCGACCTTTAAATATGGCTCCTCACCGCCTCTTCCCACCGGCAAATCCATCATCTTCTCTTGCAAAATAGAAAGAAGAACATTATTCGCCTCTGGCCGCGAGCGGGTGAACTCATCATAGATTAAGGTGAATCCATACTTACAGGCTACGGTCAGGCGATTGTCCACCCAGCGCTTTACCATATCCTCTTCAGTCTTCAAAACCCTTGAGATAAAGCGGTCAACCACCTTTCTAAACCTATAACCATGTTCTCCTCCTACCAAATCAGAAGTAGTAAATTCTTCATCTCCGTGAATCATTACTACCGGACGTCCTAATTTACTCGCTATATGCATTGCCATAGTTGTCTTGCCGGT
>JAUYOH010000106.1 GCA_030695925.1 Candidatus Omnitrophota bacterium | reverse complement strand
GGCATCTCCCTCGCAATATGGTATAATATAAAGCAACAGGGCAAAAACCCCGTATGGAGATTGGATGAGAAGCAGAGGATTTACTTTAATAGAAATGCTTGTCACAATAGCGATCATAGGTCTATTTTTCGCTGCTTTAATGCCCGTACTCGGCAAAGCGCGAGCAATGGCCAAAAGGGCTCAATGCGCCAATAACCTGCGCCAGCACGGCATTGCCTGGTATATGTATCTTGACGAGCACGATATGGCATTTCCAAGGGAATTTAGTATTAACGAGCAAACTGATGATACTAAATGCACCGGGATTACATTCGGAGGCAAGGCAGGTACCCAGCCTCCGAGTACGGCTTCTGCTGAGAATAGGCCCATTAACCGCTATCTAGAGATACCATCCAATAACAGTCCGAATGCGGAATTATTTCATTGTCCGACCGATATCAAATCTTGTAAGTTTAATCTGTGGGGAAATTCTTATATGTTTAGTTCTTACGTGCTGGGGTATCGCCCTTCCGGCACTCTCGCGCGGCGGCCATTATCTTCAGTAACCTCCCCTCATAATAAAGTAATGTTAGAAAGCGACCATCAGACCATAAATCCCGGGCACGGCGGAAGAGGCTGGTCCCCGCCCGTTCGCGCTATGGTACTATTTATTGACGGCCATGTTGCCGGACCTTTTTTAAATCCGGATGACTACGAAGAATATAACCCTAACACTTCAAAAAGTGTTATCCGTGACCCAAATGGCGATTTGATAGATTATAATTAAAAAAATAGGGACGTCCTACCGCGACACACCCTGCCTCTAAAAAAACTAGGGACAGATACTAGTTTTCTATTTCTATATTTCTAGAAAACTAGTATCTGTCCCTAGTTTTTAATATTAACCCGGCACTGACCTACTCTCCCGCGCCGTTACCAGCGTAGTACCATTGGCGATGAGGGGCTTAACTGCCGTATTCGGAATGGGAACGGGTGTTTCCCCCTCTCTATGTAGCACCGGGAAATCTTTAAATATAAACTGACAATATATATTGAAATACAATCTGCATAATTCTATCTTATTATTCCTCCCGCACAAGTTGTGCAGGATTAAAAATAAGTGGTCAAGCCTAACGACATATTAGTACCAGTAAGCTGAACCCCTTACGGGGCTTACACATCTGGCCTATCAACCTTGTAGTCTTCAAGGTGTCTTCATCCTCTTGCGAGGGGGAAATCTGTTCTTGAGGGGGGCTTGGCGCTTATATGCCTTCAGCGCTTATCCTTTCCGTGCATAGCTACCCAGCTTTTACCGCTGGCGCGATAACTGGAACACCAGTGGCACGTACTTCCTGGTCCTCTCGTACTGAGGAAGTATCCTCTCAAATTTCCTGCGCCCACGACAGATAGAGACCGAACTGTCTTGCGACGTTCTGAACCCAGCTCACGTACCGCTTTAACCGGCGAACAGCCGGACCCTTGGGACCTTCTTCAGTCCCAGGATGCGATGAGCCGACATCGAGGTGCCAAACCGCCTCGTCGCTGTGGACGCTTGGAGGCGATCAGCCTGTTCATGAGATGTATAAATTACATCTAAATCAACAATTACTTGTTGCACTGACTATATCTTCATCCGCCAAAAATTTAATATTTAGGCGGAGTACGGCGTGTGATAGATGATAAGAAATCGATCTATCTCAGTCGCCTAAGGCGACATCAGTCGATACGGGGTTCTGCAGAGCAGAACCTTATGCTTTAGAGACTAAAACGTTAAGGTTCAAATTCTGCTTTGCAGAACTTCCCACGGTA
>JAUYOH010000091.1 GCA_030695925.1 Candidatus Omnitrophota bacterium | reverse complement strand
GGGACAGAAGCGGATATCATCAACTGTGTAGCCAGATTAAGGATGGCGAAAAAAGACCAGATACGAAGGCAGGTCGGATTTTCGCTGGAATATATAGGTTTTCTATGCCGGGATTTAATCAGAAGATGCTATCTTGGTTTTTCTGAAGGCCATTATTTCCTGGCAAAAGATGGGATAAAGACACTATTGGCGGGAGAGACGCCAAAAATCGACAGAAAGTTGCTTAAAGAGGTTGCTGAGGAAGTAGCCAGGGAGATCAGCGGCGAGCTGAAGAGAACCGTAAAGGGCATTAAAATCCCCGTCCCGATGAATATCGGGATAAAAAAAGAGGCGGGATTTGAGACGCCGCCAGGGGAACGCATAAAAATAAACACCGATTTTGATTTTCCTATAGAAGATGAAAGTCTGGTTTTAGAAAGTAATATCGATAGAATTGGAATAAAGATAGAAAAGGAGAAATCCGATATAGATAAAACAGTGAAATTGTTTAAAGAAATTCATAAGAAGGGGAGGAAAAGATGACTAAACCCAAGGAAGAAAAGAAGATAGAAAGCCTTAAAGGCCAGATACAAAAAGGTAAAGGCGTGGATATCGGCACGATGTTTGTGAAATGCGCGTATAAGGAAGGCGATGAGATCGTCTTTAAGTCGCAGAGAAACGCCTTCTTCGAGGTGGAACATACTGATTTCACTAAGAAAATACTCGACAACTCAAAAGTGAAATACATTATCAAAGAAGACAATCTTTACGTGGTAGGCGATGAGGCCTTACAATTCGCTAATATGTTTAATAAAGATACGAGGCGGCCTCTCTCCAAGGGCGTGATAAGCCCGACAGAAAAAGAAGCCCTCCCTATTATAGAGCTTTTGATAAAAAGCGTCGTAGGCGAACCTGCTCATAAGCCAGGAGGCAATGGTTTGCCTTCCAATAGGCAAAGCCATAAGCCAGAAGGCGATGGTTCGGCTTCCTATTGCCGAAGCCATAAAGGCGAGATAGTCTATTTTTCTGTTCCCGGTGAACCCCTGGACGCGGAATTTAACGTTCTCTACCATATAAAAATAGTGGAAGGATTCTTAAAGACATTAGGATATACTCCTAAGCCTATCAATGAAGGCCATGCCATTATATTATCTGAGTTAGCTGAGGAAGATTTTACGGGAATTGGCCTTTCCTTTGGCGGCGGGATGGTCAATGTATGTTTAAGTTTCATGTCTGTGCCGATTTTTAAGTTTTCTGTCGCTAAGTCAGGGGATTGGATCGACCAGCAGGTGGCCATGGCAGTGGATGAGACAGCGAGCAGGGTTTCGGCAATAAAAGAATCATCCCTAGATTTAAGTAAGGAAGGAGACTTAAGCAAGATCGAAAGCGCTTTATCAATTTATTACAACCACTTGATCGAATATGTGATTGAAAATATAAAACAAGAGTTTGCCAAGGCAAGAAGATTACCGAGGATTGCCAATCCCATAAGTATCATCTTGTCAGGCGGCACTTCGCTTCCTAAAGGTTTCTCGGGCAGGTTTAAACAAATTTTAGACCGGCTAAAACTACCCATCCCTGTCGGCTCAGTAAGGATGGCGTCTCAGCCATTAAGAAGCGTAGCAAAAGGAGCATTAATAGCCGCAAGCGCTGATGAGAGTAAAAAATAAATGGAGAAAGTTTTCTTAAAAGAAGGCAAGTATATATATTGCATTATCGCCTCAAATGAAGCTCTGTCCTTTGGCCCGTTGGGGGTTGGCGGAAGAGGCGATGAGTTGCATACCATTCTTTATGATGATATTTCAGCTGTGGTTAGCAATTCTCCGATAATAAGCTATTCGGTCTCAAGAGAGAATATGCTTGCCCATGAAAAGGCGATTGAGGAGATAATGAAGAAGCATACGGTTTTGCCGGTCCGATTCTGCACAATCGCTCAAGATGATGATAAGGTAAAAAAGATATTAGAAATAGAGCATGATAAATTTGCTGAGTTATTAAAAGATTTCGATGGTAAAAAAGAGCTCGGATTAAAAGCGATATTTAAAGAAGAGATAATATACAAAGAGATATCGGAAAAATACGAAGATATTAGGTCGCTTAAAAAAGCGCTATTGTCTGATCCTCCGGCAAAAACCTACTATCTGCGCGTAGAAGTTGGCAGAAAGGTCGAAGCCGCCTTGCAAGAAGAGAGAGATATCTATAAAGAGGAGATTTTAAATACGCTTTCACCGCTGAGCCAAGATACGAAGGTCAATGCTCCCTATGGCGAGCTGATGATTATAAGCGCCGCCTTCCTGGTAGAAAATAGCAGAGAAGCGGAATTTGACCAAAACGTTCAGGCCCTCGCAGACAAATACGGCGATAAAATAAAATTTAAATATACAGGCACGCTGCCGCCGTTTAATTTTGTGAATCTAGTGATCGAAACGGGAAGGTATTAAAGATGTTTTTAATCGACGATATATTACTTGCACCATTAAATGGTATAATCTGGCTGGGTAAAAAGATTAATGAAGTGGCGGAGAGGGAATTTTCTGATGAAGGGCTCATAAAAGAGAGACTCATGGAAATACAGCTTAAATTTGAGTTGGACCAGATCAGCGAAAAGGAATATAACAAACAAGAAGCGGAACTTTTGGCGCGATTGGACGCTATTAGAAAGGCAAAGGAGGAGGTAGATTCCGCCTCGTAGGATGTGCCAAAATTTTCTTCGATAATTTTGACACACTCGGCGGAATTAATTCGCACTTATAACTTACTCACATCTACGGTGTTCGTAAGTTATGTGCTCATTAAGGAGGTGTAGAAATGGCTAATATGGAAGAAGCTAGAATCACAGTCAGTGAATTTTTGAAAAAGACCCTCAATGTCAAGGATGTAAAGGTAATTAAGACCGCTAAGGTTAGCGATGGCTGGGAGTCTGAAGCTGAGGTTTATGAGGAGAGTTCTTTTATTAAGTCACTTGGGCTTGCTACGAGAGTGCAGGATAGGAATATCTATGCGGTTAAATTGAATGATAGTTTAGAGGTGGAATCTTACGAGCGCAAAGGACAGCTTAGCCCAAGAGAATAATTTTGCTAAAAGGTAAGCTATGACCCTTCGACGCACTTCGAATGCTTTAGGATCATAGTGAGCGAGTGAAACGAGTCGAACTATGAATACAAAGGAAGCCAAAGAAGGCCTTATCTATTTGTATTGTATTACTGATAAGGTGCCAAAACTAAAAGAAATAGAGAATTTAGTGGATAAACCTTATTTCATTTATCACAAAAGTTTATATGCGATTGTCAATAAGGTCAAGGAGTCCGAATTTGATGAAGAGAATTTGAAGAGGAATTTAGCGGATTTAGAATGGATTAAGGAAAAGGCGAATATCCATGAAAAGGCGATAGAAGGGGTTATGAAAAATACCTGCGTAATTCCCTTTAAGTTTGCCACTTTATTTAATACCGAGGATAATCTAAAGGCAATGCTTGTGGCACATTTAGAAGAATTTAAAGATATACTAATAAAATTAGAAGATAAAGAGGAATGGGGGGTCAAGATTTACTGTAATTCAGGGAAGTTGAAAGAGAGCCTTATGCAAGAAGATGAGCAATTATTAAATATAGATAAGGAAATCAATGGTTCGACTACGCTCACCATTGACCCTGAGCGAAGTCGAAGGGTCAATTCTCCCGGGCCGGGTAAGTCCTATCTTTTAAAGAAGAAAAAAGAAGAGTTACTGAATATAGCCGTAAATAAAAAGTTTAATGAGTATGGACAGATAAGCTTTGATAGATTAAGGGAGAGGTCCCAGGAAGCAGGCATCAATAAATTATTACCCAAAGAAGTAACTGAAAGAAATGACGAAATGATTTTAAATTCCGCCTTTTTAATTAATAAAGATAAAGTAGAGGATTTTCTTAACATAGTAGAGGATCTTAGGGCAAGATATACTGACAAG
>JAUYOH010000083.1 GCA_030695925.1 Candidatus Omnitrophota bacterium | reverse complement strand
GAATACTTCGCGGATACCGTAACCTGTCTCGACAAGCTGCGTTTCTAATTTCTTCCCCTCGGGTCCGGTCTCTTTAAATCCGGCGGTTATCACTATCGCCGCCTTGATACCTTTCCTACCGCACTCTTTCAGGACATCAGGAACCGTGGGGGCGGGAATCGCGAATACCGCCAAATCAATATCCCCTTTTATCTCCAGTACCGACGGATAGGCCTTAAGCCCCATTATCTCTTTATCGTTAGGGTTGATCGGATATATTTTGCCTTTGTAACCGTATTCGATGAGGTTAAGAAGGACATCATGCCCTATCTTTCCATTTTTCTGTGACGCCCCGATTACGGCGACAGAAGACGGCCTAAAGAATTTCTCCATACCATTCTCGCTCATGTTGTATTTATCCTTTAAAAACCTTATCCTAAAATATCCCTGATAACCTGTAAGACTTCCTCTTTCTTTACCGGCTTGTTTATGAACTTGTTGGCGCCTTTCTCAATAGCCGTAGCATAGGTATCCCAGTCTCCGAAGGCGGTTATTATCACGACCGGCAATCCCGGAAGGTCTCTCTTGACGTTCTGCAGGAGCGCTATCCCGTTCTCGCCGGGCAAGGAAAGATCGGCAAAGACGAGATCAAAGCTCCCCTTCTTTAGGAGACTGAGGCCTTCCGAGGTATCTAAAGCTACGGACGTCTCGTGTCCCTCGCCGCTTAGGAGTTTGGAAAATGCCTTTCCGAACTCTACATCATCATCTACTACCAATATCTTCGCCATGATTCCGCCTGTTTTTTAATATACATCAAAATGCGGCGCTAATCAATAGGATTTGGCCTTTAGCGGGAAAAAGGGAGCTTTATCTTTACGACAGCCCCTTTGTCCTCCTTGCTCTCGCAGGAGATCCCGCCGCCGTGCTCCATGATAATATCTCTCGCGATCGAAAGCCCGAGGCCGGTCCCTAGATCTTTTGTGCTGAAAAACGGCTCAAATATCCTCTTTAGGTGCTCTTTCGAGATCCCTGTGCCGGTATCCTCGATTATTACCTCGATGTCTTCTTTAATTTTCCTGGCGGACAGACGTATCTGGCCCCCTTGCGGCATGGCATCGAATGAATTTCTAAGAATATTTATGAGCGCCTGGCGCAGCTTTCTTTCGTCTATCGGCACCCCCGGTAAATCCTTCTCGAAAGACCTGATGAACGATATATTCCTGCGGTTAGCTTCTTTGTCCAAAAATTTTATCAATGACTCCAGCATCCGGTTGATATCACAGGTCTTATACGCCGGTTCGGGCTGTTTTACAAACAGCAGATATTCCTCGACGACACCGTTTAACCTCTCGACCTCGTTCATAATAGAGTTTATGAGCGAATGGGCCTCGCGTGTGTCAACCTCTTTGCATTTCTTTAATTCATCCGAAAGCATCTCTGCGTTCAGGCTTATGGTGCCCAAAGGATTCCTGACGGCATGCGCGATCTGCGATGACATCATGCCCATAGCGGCAAGCTGCTCCTTGCGCACGAGTTTCCTGTGCATCCATCTCTCCCTTTCAGATAGAAACCCGAGCGTAACAGAAATCAAGAATATGAACAAAATCCGTAAGGCGACATCCGCCAAATGAGCCTGCATCAGGAAATAAGGACAACTGAATATATAAACAGCGGAAGCAAAAATAGCCACTCCTATGCTCCATAATAATCCGTAATAGAATGAATAGATAACCACCACAAGTAAAAGACCGAAGGAGAATGTTGAATTTAGTCCGTCTGTCATAGGAATAATGAACGCTAATAGGGCCAGATCCAGAACGAGTTCGATAAAATATATCCGACGTGCTTTGTCCGGAAACCTGAAAACCAAACAATAAAGTATGAGGGAATAGAAGAGAAAACTAAAGACCAGGAAATAAAGGTATAGCCTTTCCTTCTGAGGTAAAGGATGATACGCGATCCAGCCGAGGCTTCCAAAGAACACCAGCAATCTCACGACCGAGAAGACGATATCGGTCGCGTTAATCTGTGGTTTCATATTTCGCGGGCTCACTGCAGTTCTTCCTTATATACCCTTAAGATCTCGGCCACACTCCACGCCTGCGAGATTGCGCCTCTTGGGTGATAGGGCGGATCTCCGTCTACTATCTCGGATATGGTCCCGAGTCCCGCCTCTCTCAGATGGCCGGTAAGTGGAGTCAAAAACCTTTTTGCCTCTTCTTTCATGTTCTTCGTCCGCCCGTAGACGTTCAGATATGCCGTAATAAAATGGCCTAAGAGCCATGGCCAGACCGTGCCCTGATGGTACGAGGCGTCGCGCGTACGCTGGTCTCCCGAATATGTACCGCGATAATCCCTGTCTTTCGGCGAGAGGGTGCGCAGACCGTAAGGGGTCAGCAGTTCCCTCCCGACCACCTCAAGGACCCTCTTCTCTTTCTCCCTTGAGATAAGCCTAAACGGCAGGCTGAGCGCGAAGATCTGATTAGGCCTTATGGACCTGTCGACACCATCCTCATTTACGCAATCGTAAAGATATCCCCCCGCTTCATACCAGAAGACAAGGTCATAACTCTTCTTTGTCAGATGCGCAAGGTGCGCGCATTCGTTCTTATATTTTAAACCAAACTTATCGCATATGGCCTCCATGATCTTTAAGGCGTTATACCAAAGGGCGTTGACCTCTACGGCTTTGCCGTTTCGCGGTGTCACGATCCACTCCCCGACTTTCGCGTCCATCCATGTAAGCTGGACATCAGCCTCCGCCGTAGAGATGAGGCCGTCCCTGTCCATCTTTATGCCGTAGCGCGTCCCGTTTATATAATACTGTATTATCTCCTCAAGGCAATCTAGTATATGCGTCTCGACGAAATCGTAATCACCCGTATACTCCAGAAATTTATGGACCGCCCAGAAGAACCACAATGAGGCGTCGACGGTATTGTATTCCGGTTCCTTGGCTTGCTCCGGAAACCTGTTAGGTATCATCCCTTGATCGCAGTGCTTTGCGAAAGTCAGCAGGATGTCCTTCGCAATCTCGAATCTTCCCGTGGCGAGTGTCAAGCCCGGAAGCGATATGAGGGCGTCTCTTCCCCAATCCCAGAACCAATGATAGCCGGCCACTACCGTCGATAAGCCGTCCATCCTCCTGACCAAGAATGAATCGGCGCTCCTCGCTAAATGGACGGCGAAGGCGTCATCCGGCTTGACCGCCGCGGTGAGTTCGCTTCGCCGTAAGACCTCGCTTGACTCCAGCACCTCGACCGAACGCATCTTCCTTCCCTCGGTGGAAGCGACAAT
>JAUYOH010000081.1 GCA_030695925.1 Candidatus Omnitrophota bacterium | reverse complement strand
GCCGGCGCCCACAGGCAATGAATTCATAGTTTCGGAGAAGACCATCACCTTTGAGTGCGGAAGCCTCGATACGCTTCATCTCATAAAAGAGGTGACGACAGGAACCAAGGAAGGCGACAAGAGCTTCTCGCGCGAGTATATCTTGAAGCAGCTATTCGAAGAGGAGCCGTTTGTAGGGTCGGAGAAGGCGAAGCGTTACGTTATCGAGGCGAGTTATAAGATTAAAGCGATCTGTTAAAAAGGAGGGGAAAAAGTATGTCAAAAGTAATAGTGCATGAGGAATTGGCGGTCGACTATACGCCGGTGGCTCTTACGCCGTCCGTTTACAACCCGCCGTCCGGGCCGAGCGCCACGTTCGCCATAATACACGCCGAAGGCGGAGCCATGAGGTACCGCGATGACGGGCAGAATCCGACTCAGTCGTTCGGGGCTTTATTGGAAGACGGCGATATTGTGGAGCTTCCGTCGATTTACCACATAAAGAATTTCAGGGTGGTCAAGACGGATGTGGATGCAGGAAAAATAACCGTAACTTATGAGGACTAGGAGGATGCATGGAAAGAATTCATCTTAAGCACCAGAAGGCCGCGCGGATTATAAGACGCGTAAGTACCATACTGTCTAACGGTGGACTGCCGAAGACCGGGCAGTATTCGTCTTGGGCGTGGGGAGACGACGGCTATTATCAAAAAGGTTATCCGCTAGGTGGCGGACAGAGATTTATCGATAACGGCGACGGAACCGTGATTGATCTTGTAACGGGCCTTATGTGGGTAAAAGATCCGGGTCAGATATCCGGTTTTTATGATCGCATGTACTGGTACGACGCTCTGAACGCCTGCGAAAATCTGGAATACGCCGGATGGGACGATTGGAGGCTTCCCAACATAAACGAGCTTATGTCGATAGTGGATCACGAAAAATACAGCCCCGCCTTTGATACGATGTTCTTTGTACCACCGTATGATTTATATACGCCTTACTGGTCATCGACTACGAATTACTCGTGGATGGACGGGGCTTGGGCGATGTATCCATATGACGGGTACAAGACTTCTTGGGGGAAGCCGTGGGATATGTGTTTCGTGAGGCCTGTGCGCGCGGGGCAATCTTAAAATAAGGAGAAGAATAAAATGCCGATAGAAAAACCGACCATAGAATTTAAGGACGGAAAGAAGTTAACAAAATTTCCTGACGGGGTCGTGAGGGAACAGACGCCCGAGGACGCCGAAAGATACAGGCAGTTTCTTTTAAGGGAGAAAGAGAGGATCGACCGTCACCTCGCCCTTCTCGATGACGATATTAACAAGATGGTCTTGAGCAAGAAGGTGGTTTAATCCATGCTTAAAAACGGAGAATGGGCGAAGTTCGTAACGCCGGTTCTTGTCACGATCGCGATATTCATGCTTGGTAATATCACGATGCAGATAGCGCGAATGGATGAGAAACTATTTCATCATATCTCGAACTCCGAGATTCATATGCCAAGGTCGCAGTTTGTCTCAAAAGCCGAATTCGACGTCCAGTGCAAGTTCGTCGAAAAGGAAAACGACCGAATAATAAAGGCAATAGACGATCTCAGGTGTGAGTTAAAGGCAGGCTTCGATGGCGGAAGACGTCGTTAAGGTAAAACTTGAAGTAGAGCCTCACGCGTATAAGAAGATCGCTTTTATAATCAGGGATCATAAGAATATGCTTTTTAATCTTAAGGTGAACGAGCTCATAAAGAAAAATCTCGCGAGAGATATGGACATTATTAGGCGGATATTAGAAAGTTCGGAGGTTAAAGATGGCGGATCAGGAAAAGTTCAGTCTTCTTAAGTTTCTGGGCAGCTTTGTTCAGTGGTTGCCGTGGGTTAAGACCGCGCGCTACGCGGTCGGCCTCGCGCTTATTGGTTTTGTGGGTATTATGATTTATCGGGCCTTTTTTATGCCAACACAGACCACGAAGCAGGAAACGCATATCATCGCCCAGACCGGGTCGCAGGTAACGATTGATCAGAAGCGCGAAGAGAAGAAGTCCGGGATTGAAGTTCGTCCGTTTGTTGAGGGGTACGGATTCGCGGAATCCGATGATCGCAAGGGTGTCGGCGCTAAGGCAGGGGTGAGGATAGATTTCTAAAGAAACGCCTTGCCAACTATTAAACACTATGGTCTACTCACCCCTCGAAAGGAGGGGATTTTTATGGTTCGTGAAAACATGACGGCAAAAAAGAGGCGGTATATCAGCGTCAGAAATGGCGGTGATGAAACGTACGTCGAAAACATTCCGGCATCGGGCCGGATGCGTGATCATCTTCCGGCCGCCAAGTTGCGCCTGCGGGAGATTCAGCGGGTGATGCCATTGGGCAAATGGTCGATCACGATCGAACAGCAATGGAAGGAAGAAGGCGTTGCACATTTCCAGATGCTGGATGTCGTGACCAGTAAGTTGCAGGAGTCGGTTCTATAAAAACTAGGAGGAAGTTGCCATGGGGAAGAATGTTAAGAAACGGAAGGTCATTGAGGTAAAAGAGTCAAAAAAGGTTTTAGCCGAAGCTCCTTCGCCTAAAGAGGGGATAGTCATGCATGCCGGGGCTTCGCGTAATGAGCTTATGATTGCGGCCAAAGAGCGCGGGGTCAAAAACTTTCGCGTGTTAAATAAACAGGAGCTTGGCGAGGTATTGAAGAATATCGGGGATCAGAAGGCAGTTGATGCGGTTGTAGCCGGTGCGGTTGCCAGGTGGAAGTCCGGCTGGGGTAAGAGAAGGGATAAGAATGAAAGTCAAAGTTGAGCTTGATTTGAAGGTTGAAATGGGCGGCGTGTCGCATGAGGGTACCGGCTGTCAGGGGTATCTGC
>JAUYOH010000078.1 GCA_030695925.1 Candidatus Omnitrophota bacterium | reverse complement strand
AGGTTGTCTATCTTGACTCAAACAATAGGATTATCGATATTGTGGACGCGGTTACCGGCACAGTAAATAAAGCCATGCCGATAGTAAGGGAAATTATTCATTCGGCTTTACAAAAATTCGCTGCATCAATTATCTGTGCTCATAATCATCCCTCAGGAGATCCTAAACCAAGCAAAGAGGATAGGGATTTTACCAGAGAGCTATGCCAAGCCGGGAGTGTCATGCAGGTTAAAATCGTAGATCATCTTATTATAGGGGACAATCAGTATCACAGTTTCGCTGATAGCGGCGAGCTTATAACGTACAAATAAGGGTAAGTATGCCGGAACAAAATTGGAACGAACATAGGACACGAAAACAGTATATCGATAAGCTCCTCGATAATTCAAAATGGGGGCCGATAGTCTCGTTTGAAGAAGGCAAAAATTACGATCACGGCTCAGTCGAAGAATATCCCACGCAGACAGGGCCTTGCGACTATGCGCTTTTCTGCAAAAAACGGCCCTTGGCAACTGTTGAAGGAAAAAAGGTTTCCATTGGGCCTCAAAACGTACTTCAGCAGGCACAGCGCTACGCCCGGGGATTTCAAAAGAGCCCGTTTACTTTTGGTGAATATCATCTCCCGTTTATTTATTCCACCAACGGCAAGATTATTTGGTTTCAGGACTTACGCCATCCCTTGAACCGTTCAAGAGAAATAACCGCAATTCACACGCCCAATGCTTTAGAGGAATTGTTGTCAAAGGACGAAGAAACTGCAAAAGCGTGGCTTAAGAATACCGCAATCGACAATCCGGTTTTACGCCCCTACCAGAAAGAAGCTATCGCGGCTATCGAACAGGCTATTGCTGATAGAAAGCGCAATATGCTCGTTGCTATGGCAACCGGAACGGGAAAAACATTCACGATCATCAATTTGATATACCGGCTTATGAAGTCCGGCCTTGCCAAACGCATTTTATTCCTTGTAGACAGGCGCGCGCTCGCGGCGCAGGCGGTTACCGCGCTTGCAAGTTTCGAGGCAGAGCCGGGGCTTAAATTTGATAAATGCTACGAAGTATACAGTCAGCGTTTTAGACGCGAGGATCTGGATGAGGACATAAAGTATGACCCAAAAGTCTTACCCACGGATTATTTAACAGATCCGAAAAGTCGGGACAGCTTCGTTTATGTCTGCACCATTCAAAGAATGGGCATTAATCTTTTTGGCCAGGACGGCATGTTTGGGCAGGCAACCGGTGATTTGGATGATGAATCAGATGCTGATGAAAAATTGGATATTCCTATTCATGCTTTTGATGTTGTGATAGCGGATGAATGTCATCGCGGGTATACCGCGCAGGAAGAGAGCAAGTGGCGCGAGGTCTTAAAACATTTTGATGGTGTGCGGATTGGCCTTACCGCAACACCTGCGGCGCACACAACCGCATTTTTTAAGGATGTAGTCTTCCGTTATGAATATGAACGCGCTGTGAAAGAGGGCTATTTGGTTGACTATGACGCTGTATCAATTAGTTCAGACATAACGTTTAATGGTGCTTTTTTGAAGGAAGGCGAAGAGGTTGGGCTTAAGGACACCAAAACCGGCCAGTTGGTTTTTGATATCTTAGAGGATGAGCGCGTTCTTGCACCGGAGAGCAACGAAGCGGAATGGACAGCACCTGACAGGAATAGAAAGATTGTTAAAGAGCTGAAAAAATATCTTTTATCCCAAGAGGAAACGCTGGGACATTTTCCTAAGACTTTAATATTTGCTGAGAACGATTTGGCTCATACGTCACATTGCGACCAACTGGTGGATATGCTTCGGGATGAATTTAATCGAGGCGATTCTTTTGTGCAAAAGATAACTGGAAGCCCTACTGTTGATAGGCCGCTTCAACGCATCAGGGAATTTAGAAATAGGCAGAATCCTGGCATTGTTGTGACGGTTGATATGCTTTCTACTGGGGTAGACGTGCCTAAGATTGAAAACATTGTTTTTTTGCGTCCGGTTAGATC
>JAUYOH010000077.1 GCA_030695925.1 Candidatus Omnitrophota bacterium | reverse complement strand
CTATTTTGTAATCACGTATTGCTTTTTCGCGCCCGGTGACATCCCGTACATATTCTATTACGCCTTTTATCTGGCCTGTCGCGCTATCACGTAATGGGAAACTGTAAAGATCAATCCAGCCTGTTATTTCTTTCTTCGGGCCTGTTTTTGGGACAATTTCATACGCGCTTTTACCTGTTTTGAGGGTCTTTATACTTGGACAGATGTCGCATGCCTTTGTCCGGCCATGATACGCTTCATAACATCTTTTTCCGACAAGCGGCATCGCGTGCGAATACCATTTTTCCATTGTAGGATTGACTCGGACGATTCTCATCTCTGCATCCAATACGCTTATGCCGTCCTGTATGCTTTCAAACACATTTTTAAGAAAATGTTCCTGCTCCTGAAAGGCTTCTTCGGCACGCTTGCCGGTCAACTCCTTGGCCTTAAGATTCGTAATCTGCCTCTGGAGGTCAGTCATCTCTTTTATAAGCTGCTCTTCGTCTCTATGATTATGGTTTTTCATATTATATCCTGTCATACAGTATACTACCGGAAAGCCCATAAGTCAATCGGGGCAAAATCCCTCGCGTACCATCGGCGTCGGCACTCCACACATGCCTCAAAACACGCTGCGGCCCTGGGCAAAACTAAGTCGTTCGGCCGGGGAACCCTCCGGAATTCCCTCGTGGGTGACGCAGCGTCTTTACAGACGCTGCTTTCGGGGAAGCTATGCTCGGTCAGTTCCGGCTTCCCTCGGCCTCCACTCCTAAGTTTTGCTCACCTTCTATAGCCATGTACCAAGGCCTCCGCTATAGTTTTTTGGCAGTGTGTTGCGTGCCGACGCTGATATGTATACCGAGTGCGATACTACTCCGAGCGACATTGCAAAATTTGTTATGTAAAGTGTCAAGCTTTATATTCTTTATGTGCCTTATCCGGCAACGAACGAGCAGGTACGTAACTTTTTGTTATACGTGGCATCCCTTGGGAACAAAGGGATCTCACTCTTTGATGTTTCGTAATAGGTCTTCTTGGGTCTCTATTTAGCAACGAGCCGGAGCTCTAATTTTGCTCGAGGCGTCCCAAGAAGATATCGTCGCTCTGCTTTATCGGATTTCGTACGTCCGTTGCTCTTTTAAAACTTTATATATACGCTGGGTCAGCTTTCTTGCGACCGCGACTATGGCTTTTTTAGCGGCAATCCTTGGATGATGCCTGTTCTTGATCCTGTGATAGAATTGTGCCAGTTCCGTGTCGCGCCTAATGGCAGTCCACGAAGCCTCAATAAGTAATGCCCGAAGAGCGGTATTGCCTAAATGGGTGATAGATCCGCGCTGCACGGAATCACCGGTTGATTTTTCTCTCGGAACGACTCCTATGAACGCAGCTATCTCGCGAACGTTCGTTAACTGTGCAGGATCTCCTATTCTGGCAAGTATGCTAAGAGCCGTAACAAAGCCTATGCCCGGAATAGACTCTAGGTAGTAGCGATGACGGTCTATATCCGGATGCTTATTACAGAATACCTTCATCTCTTTGAGTACTTTTAACAGCTGAGTACGCGCGTATGATAGATCAGCCAATAATAAGTCAAGTTTATAGCGAATGGCCTCAGAGCATGACATATGTTTAATGCGCTCGATATGGGCATTTGACCAGCACTGTCTCGCCTCATCTATATCATCGTCTATTATGTGCTCGAAGAGCAGCAGTGCCTTTATTCGCTGCTTAGATACGGCGCCCTGACGCACGTAGTTCTGGCGCATAGATATCAGGTGGCGTAACTCGCGATATGGCTCAGAGGGAACCCTGACCGGCTTAAGTTCGCCGCTTTTAAGGTATCTGACGATTCTTTCCGAGTCTAGGCGGTTATTCTTCACTCGTTCGTTAGGGGCCTTGGGTATTGAAGAAAGTTATTGTTTATATAATTATACAGTTGTTCCGGACTTGAAGGTATCTTTTTTGATCGATTCATAACATTATGGTCCTGTGCTGTAAATGAAAAACTCTTTTTGTCGACATCTATGCCTATCAATACATCATAGGCATATGGCTGATATGCGGCAGTGTTCATGCTTACCTCCCATGGTTAATACTATTCTACCCCATTGCGGGTTGAAAAGCTTGACACTTTAACATATCATTTAGCTTTGAGCAAGGTAAAAAGCGGTTTCCCCCGCATACGCATTTGCGTGCTCTGCGGGGCCCCGCCGAACATGTAAATGAGAGGCGGTGGTAAAAGGGCGCTTGCTGTTCCGCGGAGCGGTCCCGCCAAAGGCGGGATGAGGCGGCATGGCAATGCCGCCGAGTTATTTCGCCCCCGATTTTCGGCGAAACGAAAAGCGTTAGGAATTTTGCTAGACGCGAGGAGAATATCGCACTCGGTATACATATCAATATCGAAACCCGCATTGCAAAATGCGTAGTAATGAGGTAAAATACTGGTATGCAATACGATCGGTTTCAGGAAGAGGCGATAAAGGAGATAGAAAGCGGCCATTCCGTAATAGTATCAGCGCCTACAGGCGCAGGCAAAACAGTGATAGCAGAATATATCATCTGCGACTGCCTCGCTAAAAACCGGCATGTCATATACACTGCGCCCGTCAAAGCACTCTCAAACCAGAAATTTCGCGATTTCCAGGATACGTTCAGAGATAAAATAGGCATACTTACCGGCGATGTAAGCATAAACCCGCATGCACCGGTACTGATAATGACGACGGAAATATTCCGCAACAAAGTGCTGGAAGGAGAAGGCGGCCTGGATAAATACTCGTGGATAATATTTGATGAAATCCATTATCTGGACGACTATGAGCGCGGTACCGTATGGGAAGAATCTCTTATTTTCCTGCCCAAACACATGAAGATGCTGGCGCTCTCGGCCACCATACCCAATATAGACGAACTCGCCGGATGGATACAGTCTGTTCACAAGAAACCGTTTAAAATAGTCAAAGAAGATAAACGGCCCGTACCGCTCCACTTCTTCTATCAATGCCAGGGGGATATCCTGGACAGCCTGGGCAAAGTCAAGCACTTAGGCTACAAAGACGGATCTTCTTACGACCGCAGGGCGTATCGCGGCAGCCGTTTCAGCCATCATCTCGTCCTGAAACCCAATAAACCGACCGTGCTTATCAGGCATCTTTTTGACGGCGGCAAACTGCCATGCATCTACTTCTCTTTCGGCAGAAAGCGCTGCGAGTATCTCGCCCACGAGATCTCGGGATTTGATTTTCTGAA
>JAUYOH010000076.1 GCA_030695925.1 Candidatus Omnitrophota bacterium | reverse complement strand
TATTATGGGCTTTAATCGGTAGGCTCGGCTGGAGTATACAAACTATAGGTGGAATTTCAATGACAGAGCAAATTAATAACTTTTGGTTTATCTTCTTAAATGTTATCGGAAGCTTTAGTTTACTTTTTACTTATTTTTTCGATTTATTTAAGAAATAAAAAGTTATAATAATTCACTCCGGCGGACTGCGCCAGCCGTCCTTTTAGCAGGGCACAGCCGCTGAGTTCAAACGTTATGCCCCAAGAAAATGAATAAAAGATTCAATTACAACTATTCAATTGATCAATGTGATATTCTCGACAAGAAAAAAGGTGAAGCATTTCGCGAAAAGCGACTGCAATGGATGGAATGGCTGAACGGTGAAGACCCGCACTCGATATCTCGTCAAATTTATTCTATGCTCTGGGATTATAGCCTGTTTCTAACTGTAAATGAGTTGAGAAAAATCGCGGATACGGAGCCTCAAAATGGGATAGGTTTCAACGGTCCTGTAATTCGCCTTTTCGATGCCGGATTCGCTACAACACAAGCGACAACTATCAGGCGACTGATAGAAAAGCCAAAAAGCGATCCAAGATGGGCTATTATTTCATTAAGGAGGGTTCTTAAAGACGTTGAACAAAATCTGGATCTGATAACACGCGAGAACTATGTTTGTTATGATGGGCTACCATATGACTACGATTCAGTCCGTCAGAAGCAGCTCGCTTCACTGCCTGCGATCAAAAGCGGCGTTCATGCCAGCTTTTTACCGACACAAGGACCAGATGCAGGGCTTACGGCTGAAATGATCCATGAGAATTTTGACATTCTGGCGCAAGTAAATCCCAAAAAACGAACGAGAGAAGACCGTATGAGAATTGAGGTTCTGGAACATTTGGAAACCGAAATCAAGAAATGTGAATATATTAAAAGGTATGTTGATAAATTCATAGCACATGCTACTGCCCCGGAAACAAGAGTAGGTCTTTTGGACGAAGAGAAAGGCCTAACTTTGGAGCGATTGGAAACCTGCCATAAGATTATCTATCAAGTTGCCTCTTTCATTTCAGGTTCACTTCTCTGGGAATCTAATCTTGGAGGATTGCCTGTTCCCCAGGATGATCATCTAAATAATCTTGATAAGAGCTGGGTGAGTACGAAAAATTTGGAAATAGCCCGCAAAAAATGGGATGAATTTACCAAAGAAGTTTCTAGCTGGGATGCAATTTCACTTTGGCCTCCAGATTTCACGATAGATTGGAAAAACAAGGCATAGTAATTATTATGCAAATTAATATTAATGAATATATTAATAAACTTGTAGAAAAACACCAAGACATTAAGTCAATTTGGTTGATTGGATCAAGAGCGAACGGAACAGAAAAAGAAGACTCTGATTGGGACTTGCTTGTTTTTGCAACAGAAGAAACTTTGCATAGTTTAAAAAATAATAAAGAATTTTGCAAGGATGAAATAGATCTATTAGTCGTTTACAATGGGAATGATTTTCAGGAACCCTGGACAAGAGATAGCAGAAATAATAAGTGCAAAAGTGGAAATTTAAAAGAATGGAGTTGGAAAAAGTTTACATGTATAGAAGCCCAGTATACGATTGATGCAGGATTTAAAGAAGCTTTGAGAGCAGGGGTAACAGAATGGACGCCGCGAGAAGAAATTCTCAAAGCCCAAAAATTATGGCCTAATTAAAAAATGCATAACAACTTACTCCAGCGGACTGTTCCAGGCGTCCTTTTAGCAGGGCATAGCCGCTGAGTTCAAACGTTAGAGCGCAAGAACGATGACCGAGCCTGAAATCCTGAAGCATGAAGAGTTTGAAATTATGCGCACACCCGCAGCTCTTAAAGCGTGGGTGGATGCCAAGTGCGAGGAGTTAGGCGCCACTCCAGAAGCCAAAGCGTACGCTCGATCTGGTGCGCAACTACCGAAGAAACTCTATGATGAGGTGTGCCCGCTTGCGTTGTTCGCATGGTGTGAATTCGGAAACCGAGATGACGTTAAAGTCACTCCAAATCTTAATAACGACAACTACGATGGTGTCATTACTGTCTCTGGTCAACCACCGCTATTCGTTGAGATAACATACGCGAAAGACGGATATGGTGACTCACTCCGGATGGAAGTCCTTAGCCGAGAAGGTTCCGTTAACGCCATCGCTCCCATTGCCGCAGTTTATGGTGTCCGCGGTTCACCTAAGCGTCAAATAGAAATCCCGAATGAGGCTGTGGATCATCGTAAGGTTTTAAATTTGCACTTGAGCTGCGTTCGGGAATGCCTGAAACGCAAGGCTAATATCTCCTACGGGCAAAACCACGTCCTAGTTGTAGTCGTTAATGATTACATACCTTTTCGCAGCAGTAGCGACGAAGCGGCTCTTGATGAGGCGGTGAGAACGCTTCTTCCCTCGCTACGTTTAGATTTTTTGCGCATCGTGATGCTCGGGGCAAGTGGTAAGTTGTTTATCCAGTATGATCTGCACCACCGTGCTGCTGAAAAAAATGCACTCTAACAAATCGCTCCACCTGACTCACGGTGCTGACGCACCGCTCGCAGGTGAGCTCGGCCGTAAGTGTTGTAAGGGACGGTTCTATCGCTAAAGCTAAAACTGTCCCTAAGATTTTAAATACAAACAGAGAAGATAAAATTTGGAAGGATAAACGAGAAACATGATGATTTTTTGCAATATCGGCTGGATGGATAAATACGAAGGATTGAAATCTGGAGACAAAATTAGGGGGGGCGGTAAATTTGTTTCTAAGCATGGATTTGGATGGGAAGTATATAATTTTCAGCCTCTTAGTGGAAGAATGTATGGATATGTCCAACCTACCGGCAAGATTCATATAGAAAGACTTGGAGCTCCGAAGGATTCCAATAAAATTGACCATATTTTAGTCATATGGACTGCAAGGGATTATTCTCATGGTGGCGTTTTTATAGTGGGGTGGTATAGGGATGCTACCGTTTACAGAAACTATCAACCCGTGCCAAAAGGGTCAAACAGGAAAACGCCTGATAAAAAAGAAGCTGGCTTTTTTGTCGAGGCAAAGGAAAAAGATTGCAAGCTTTTGCCCAAAGACAAAAGGACCTTCCATATACCGAAAGGAAAAAATGGAATGGGGCAATCCAATGTATGGTATGCAGACAAGCGGGAAAACTTTAGATTCAGAGAACAGGTCTTGGGTTATGTTAAAGAAGGTAAAAATCCGAGTATCGCAGTCAAGAGACGAATCGTACAAGGCAAAGCGTGGCAACCAGATCCTTTTAAGAGAGAAAAAGTAGAAAAAATTGCTATCAAAGAAGCAACTGAATATTATAAAAAAGCAGGCTACATAGTTGATTCGAAGGAAAAAGATAATTTAGGATGGGACTTAGAAGCTAGTCTTGGCAATAAGACTTTAAAGCTCGAAGTCAAAGGATTATCCGGGAATGATATTGTTATTGATTTAACCCCAAAAGAATATGAAAAGATGAAAGAATATAAAAAAGATTATAGAATTTGTGTAGTTATTGATTGCCTGAATGTTCCTTTATTGAGGAGCTTCTTTTTTTCTAGGGAAAGTGAAGAATGGGAAGATGACGAAGGCAATGTTTTAAAAATTACAGAAATAACAGGTGCAAGGGCAGTTGTCTAGATGTCTAATATGTATTTGCGTAGGCTTGGGTTTGCGCAGGGACGTTCTTAATCCGAGCGGGCCGGTGTCCCGACGAAGTCGGGACGAGCGAGGATTAAGGCCGAGTGAGATTTTCCCGCTGGGGAAAATCGAACGATCCCGAGCAAATCAAGCCGAAGCAACTTAAATAGCCATTGACAGTTAGGTATACTTTTGTTATTCTATTGACTTATCCGGAGGAGATATGTTCAAGAAGATATTTGGAGTTATAGGCAAGGGTTTTAATGCCATTTCCGGGATGTTCTCCAACGATATGGGCATCGATCTGGGCACGGCAAGCACCCTTGTATACGTAAAGGGTCAAGGCATAGTGCTTTGCGAGCCGTCTGTGGTCGCCATAGAGAAGGGGACCAACCACGTCCTCGCGGTAGGCGAAGAGGCAAAGCGCATGTTAGGCCGCACGCCCGGCTCTATAATCGCGATAAGGCCCATGAGGGACGGCGTAATAGCTGATTTTGAGATAACGGAGCAGATGCTCCGTTATTTTATTAATAAGGTGCATAACAGGAGAGTTTTAGTCAGGCCGCGGATGGTAATCGCCATCCCTTCGGGCATAACCGAGGTCGAGAAGAGGGCTGTCAAGGATTCAGCCGAACGCGCCGGCGCAAGGGAAGTATATCTTGTCGAGGAGCCGATAGCCGCGGCGATAGGGGTAGGGCTTCCGATACAGGAGCCTGCAGGCAACATGATAATCGATATCGGCGGCGGCACCACAGAGATGGCGGTCATCTCTTTAGCGGACGTCGTCTTCTCCAAGTCCATACGTATCGGCGGCGATGAGATGGACGATGCGATAATCCAGCATTTAAAGAAGACGTATAATCTCCTCATAGGCGAGCGCATGGCAGAGGAGGTAAAGATAAAGATCGGCTCCGCGTATCCGCTTGAAGAAGAGATGACGATGGAAGTGCGCGGCCGCGATTTAGTCGCGGGCTTGCCGAAGACAGTAACGATATCCTCCGAAGAAGTAAGAGAATCGCTGGCCGAACCTATCGCCGCGATAATGGAGGCGGTAAGGATAACGCTCGAGCGCACGCCACCCGAGCTATCTGCAGACCTGATAGAACGAGGCATGGTATTGGCAGGCGGCGGCGGTCTTTTACGGGGATTAGATAAGCTTATCTCGGAACAGACAGGCCTTCCTGTCCATATCGCGGATGACCCGATAACCGCGGTCGCCTTAGGGACAGGGATCGTCTTAAGCGAGATAAAATATTTAAAAAAAGTAACGGTCACTACCGCCGCGAAACCCCCTGAAGCATAATAAACGATGTGAAAAAATTTCAGAACAAACCACTACTTTACGGTCTTGTAGTAGCCCTCATTATAATCTGTTTTATCCTGTTTTCCTCCCTCTCAAATAGAACGACCTTAGGCGTATATTCATTACTTCAGATCCCGGCCAAGATAGTCTCGTATATCTTCCAGACCGGCTATGA
Source organism: Candidatus Omnitrophota bacterium (assembly GCA_030695925.1). Classification (GTDB taxonomy): domain Bacteria; phylum Omnitrophota; class Gorgyraeia; order Pluralincolimonadales; family Pluralincolimonadaceae; genus JAGUXU01. The sequence goes on along the minus strand of JAUYOH010000076.1, from coordinate 3,721 downwards.
ATTTATCCACTTCAAGAGCATAGCCAGCGAGAACCGCCGCCTGCATAACGAAACGGACGCGATTAGATCCAGGCTTGCCAAGCTGGATGAGGCGCTGTCCGAGAACAAAAGGTTAAAGGAGATACTCGCGGTAAAGGACAAATTAGCGACGCGCGCCGTGGTCTCGCGGGTGACGGGAAGGGATTTTTCCAATTGGTCCGAGAGCCTTATCATAGACAAGGGATCGAAGGACGGTGTCCATGAGGATATGGCTGTCCTCGCCAACGGCGCGGTCATAGGGAAAGTCACCGCGGCGGGCAGGTCGAGCGCCCGCGTCTCACTGATAACCGATCAGGAGATCAGGGTCTCGGTCGTCTCGCAGAGAGGCAGGGTGGGAGGGCTTCTTTACGGGATAGGCCGCGGCCGCTCCATAATGAAATTCATCCCGAAGGACGCGGACGTAAAGCCCGGCGACCTGATAGTGACCTCCAGCGTAAGCGGGGCATACCCAAGGGGTTTTCTGGTCGGCAAAGTCCTAAGCATCAAGTACGAACTGAATAAATTATACCAGTTCGCCGTCATCGAGCCGGCGGTAAACGCGATGGCGGTAGAGGAGGTAATAGCGGTAGAATGAGCTGGCTTTCTATCAGTATAGCGCTGGTCGTTATCTCTATCATCGAGGCCGCCTCCGTAAATTATATCAAATTGCTGGGTGTCGGTCCGGAATTGACGCTGCTGGGCGTATTATATTTTTCCCTGAATTCATCCAAAGAGCGCGGCGCGGCCTGCGGCCTGATAGGCGGAATATTAAAGATGGCGTTCTCAGGGCTTAATCCCTTGATCCTTATAATATATACCTCGATAGGTTTTCTGGCGGGAATGTATAAAGAGATGCTTTATAAGCAATTGACCTCGGCGCGGATGATAGTCGCCTTCGCGGCGGTCATCTATTCGAATATTATCTACGGGTTCCTGATCTCCTCTTTGGGGTTCCCGTACTACAAGACGATATTCTTTGTCTCTCTTCCTTCGGCGATATATACGGCCGTCCTGGCGCCGCTTATGTTTATGGCGCTGGACTCGGTGACACCGCCGAGAGAGGTGGAATACAGGGAGATAATATTCAAAAAGAGGGTATTTGAGGGGAGACGCCCGCAGTGAGAGACAGGATCTATTCGACGATAGTCTCCGTGCTTTTTCTTTTGATATTATGCGGCATATTTTATCTTCAAATACTCAGGTGGCCGCTCTACCACAACCTCTCCCAGAAAAATCATATAAGGCTTATCCCTTTTCAGGGCCTGCGCGGCACTATCTATGACAGGAACGGACTTCCGATAGTCGAGAACCGGCTTTCATTTGATGTGATGATCATCCCGCAGGAAGCCCATGACGCCGATAGGACATACGGACGCCTCGCAAGCGTCCTCGGCATCCCGCAGGGTAAGATCGAATCGACAGTAAAGAAGAATTATTTCGCTCCGTTCGCGCCTATCACTATAGCGAGCGATATAAATAAAGATACCGCGTTTACTCTTGAGGAAATGAAGCAGGAACTTCCCGGTGTCCTCGTGCAATCCAGGGCGCTGCGATGGTATGTCTACGGCGAAAGGACTTCGCATGTGATAGGATATTTAAGCCTCATCAACAGCGAGGAACTGGAGCGGCTGAGAGATTACGGTTATTCGATGCGCGACCTTGTCGGACGTTCAGGTGTGGAGCGCCTATACGACGGATATCTCAGAGGCAAAGACGGAGGTATGCAGGTAGAGGTGGACGCGACAGGCCGCCTCGTTAAAGTGTTGGGTAATAAGAACCCGACGAAAGGCCGCGACATCACATTGACCGTGGACGCGAAATTGCAGGCGTATGTGGCAGATTGCCTCGCGGGGTACAAAGGTGCCGCCATCGTCGTGGACCCGAATAACGGTGATATCCTCGCTTTCGCTTCTTCCCCGATGTTCGATTCTAATATCTTCACAGACCCTAATAATAACGACGTAGCGGCTGACCTTGTCAGGGCGGGCTCGCGGCCGCTCCTCAACCGCGCCATAAATGGCCAGTATCCGCCGGGCTCGACCTTTAAGCTGATAGTAGCCACATCAGCGCTTGAGACGAAGAAGATAACGCCGCATACGACATTTGTCTGCGACGGAAAATTTGAACTCGGAAACACCGAATTCGATTGCTGGAAGGAGGAAGGCCACGGCCCTCAGGATTTGGAGCAGGGGACAGTGCATTCCTGTAATGTTTATTTCTACAATACGGGGCGCAAACTTGGGCCTGATATCATAGCCGAGTACGCGCAAAGATTCGGATTGGGAAAGCCCACAGGCATAGACTTAATCGGCGAAAGCAGCGGCCTTGTGCCGTCGCCCGCGTGGAAGAGGAGCAAAAGAAACGCGAGTTGGTATGAGGGCGAGACCATCAATTATGCGATAGGTCAGGGCTATCTTTTGGTCACGCCTTTGCAGATGACCGAGGTCGTCTCGGTATTCGCCAGCGGCGGCAGCGCCCCGAGGTTTCATCTCATAAAGAAGATAGGAAATTCGGAAGTATCGGTCCCTAAACCGAAGCCGGTGAACGTCTCGAAAAAGACACTTGATATAATCAAATCAGCGATGAGACAGGTCGTCGATTCGGATACGGGTACCGGACAGAGGGCGCGGGTCGAAGGAGTAAGTGTCGCGGCCAAGACCGGAACGGCGCAAAACCCGCAGGGCGAACCGCATGCTTGGTTTATGGGCTATGCCCCCGCAGACAAACCGAAAGTCGCGTTGGTCGTTTTGATCGAGCACGGCGGGCACGGCGGATATGTCGCCGCGGATATATCGAAGAAGGTAATAGAATTCATAAGGGACAACACCGAGATATTAAAGGGCGGATGATATGAGACCAAATCTCAGGTTAAAAGGCGAATACGATTACGGCTTGATGCTGATCGTGGCCGCGATAATAACTATGGGGCTCTTCGCCATCTACAGCGCCGCATATCAGAAATATATCCTCTCCGGGACGAATCTCTCGCTGCGGCAGCTTAATTCGGCGATAATAGGTATCGTCGTCGCGGTACTGGTCTTTAGGACCGGCTATCAGAGGTTGATAGATTTTGGCTATTACCTCTTCGCGATCAACATAATGCTTCTGGTTCTTGTCCTTGTAATAGGGGACGTGCGCTACGGCGCGAGGAGGTGGATAGAGATAGGTTCGTTCGCGTTTCAGCCGTCTGAGTTCGCGAAGATAACGTTTGTCTTCGCCCTCGCGAAATATTTAGGTGGCGTCAGAGACCGGATAGAAAAACCCAGGGCGCTTATGATACCTTTGGCGATGGCGGCGGTGCCCATGTTATTGATATTCAAGGAGCCGGATTTGGGGACGGCCCTGATATTTATTCCCATCTTATTTACGATGCTGCTTATAGCGGGCGCGCGGCTCAAACATATCCTTTTGATCTTAGGGGCGGGACTTCTTCTGGCTCCTTTTGTATGGCTATTCCTTAAAGATTATCAGAGGGCGAGGCTGCTCGTCTTTTTAAATCCCAACGCCGACCCCTTGGGCGCGGGCTATACGATAATACAATCAAAGATCGCCATCGGTTCCGGCGGCCTCTTCGGCAAAGGATGGCTTGCCGGCACGCAGAACCAGTTGAACTTCCTGCCCGAGCGGCACACGGATTTCATATTCTCTGTCGTGGGCGAGGAATGGGGTTTTATCGGGGGCGCGGTCCTCTTATGGCTTTATT
>JAUYOH010000074.1 GCA_030695925.1 Candidatus Omnitrophota bacterium | reverse complement strand
AAAGGGTGTCGAGATGGTCATGCCCGGTGACAGCGTCATATTCGAAGTCGAACTCATAATCCCGGTCGCCATGGACAAAGAGCTGCGCTTCGCTATCCGCGAAGGCGGCCATACCGTAGGCGCCGGAGTCGTATCAGAGGTTATAGCGTAAAGATGTCAACCGCACAGAAGGCAAAGATAAGGATTAAACTAAAGGCTTACGATCACAGGGTATTGGACCAGTCCACTGCCGAGATAATCGAGACTGCCAAGAGGACGGGCGCTAAGGTCTCAGGACCGATACCTTTACCGAGTGATAGGGTGGTCTACACGGTCTTGCGCTCTCCGCACATCGACAAAAAGTCGCGGGAACAATTCCAGATGAAGACACACAAGCGCGTCTTGGACATCATCGAACCGACCTCAAAGACGATAGACGCGTTAAAGAAGTTGGATTTACCGGCAGGAGTTGACGTAGAGATAAAATAAATTATAAACAAAATATCGGATAATAATAAAAATGGCATTGGGTATTCTAGGTAGAAAATTAAGCATGACTCAGGTCTTCAGGAACGACGGCCGCGTGATCCCGGTAACCGTGATCGAAGCGGGACCATGTTATGTCCTTCAGGTAAAGGCGAAGGATAAGGACGGTTATGACGCGGTGCAGATCGGCTTTGTCGATAAGAAGGAAAAGAACGTTACCAAGCCGCAGCTGGGCAAGTTTAAGAAGATAAATATATCCCCGAAGAGATTTATCCGCGAGATAAGGATTTCTCCCGACATGAAATTTGAAGTGGGACAGCAATTAAAGGTCGATATATTCACAGCCGGGGACGCGGTCGATATTACGGGTACCTCGATCGGTAAAGGTTTTCAGGGTGGAATGAAGAGATGGCATTGGAAGGGCGGTAATAAGACTCACGGCTCCACATCTCACAGGAGAGTCGGCTCAATCGGTTCCAGCACGACTCCCGGTAGAGTCTTTAAAGGGCATCATATGCCAGGCAGGATGGGCGGCGATACGGTCACTGTCCAGAATTTGGAAGTCGTTAAGGTTGACCCTGAAAATAATTTGTTGGTCATAGAAGGCGCCGTACCCGGTCCGACCAGCAGCTTATTGATGATCAAGAAGGCAAAGAAGCGCGATAAGGCCAAGATACCGCCGTTGGTCATAGCCAAGGAAAAGAAGGAAAAATCGAAAGGCGCGGCGAAAGCCGAGGCCGGCAAGAAAGAGGCTAAGAAATAATCATGGCAGAGGTATCCATTTATAATATAAACGGCCAGTCAGTCGGGAAGATGGAACTCGACAAGAAGATATTCAACGGCGAGGTCAACAAGGCCGTCCTTTATCAGATAGTAAAGATGCACGAAGCCAATTTAAGGCAGGGCAACGCTTCGACAAAGACCCGTTCCGATGTATCGGGCGGCGGCAAGAAACCCTGGAAACAAAAGGGCACAGGCCGCGCGCGCGCAGGTACCATCAGGTCTCCGCTGTGGAGAGGCGGCGGCATAGTCTTCGGCCCTCATCCGAGGGATTATTCTTATTCCCTTCCTAAGGCGGTCAAAAGGCTGGCTTTGATATCGAGCTTGAATTCTAAATTAAATGATAAAGAACTCATTGTCGTGGATGATATAAAGATCTCCAAGCCCAAGACAAAGGAGATAGCTGCCGCGCTTCGTAATTTAAAGGCGGAAGAAAGACCGCTTCTGGTCCTTGATGAAAAAGACGAGGCGATAGTACGGGCTTCCCGAAATATCCCGCAACTTATTTTGCGGAATTACAGGACTTTAAACGCCTACGATATCATCAGGCAGCACAAATTGGTATTGACTCAAAAGGCGCTTGTTGCCCTGACTAAACAGCTGGCGAAACAATGATCCAGAAATATAAGATAATCCGAAGCCTGCTTCACTCAGAGAAAGGGTCAACGCTTGCGCCCTTCAATAAATATATCTTTGAGGTCGATAAAAAGGCAAACAAGCCGGAGATAAAGAAAGCGGTAGAGGAAGTGTATAAGGTAAAGGTAAAGGATGTAAACACAATGATAATGTCCGGGAAATGGCGCAAAGTAAGGTTCAAGCCCGGCAAGACCCCTGACTGGAAGAAGGCGGTAGTTACCCTGCGGGCAGGCAATAAAATAGATATAGGCTCATAAGGATAAGATAATGTTAAAAACATATAAGCCATATACGAAATCAAGAAGGTTTATGACGTCGTCGGACTTCTCCATCCTTACCAAGAAAGAACCGGAGAAGGCCCTGCTTATCCCTAAGAAGAAGAAGGGCGGACGTAACGCTCACGGCCATGTGACGGTGCGCCACCAGGGCGGCGGGCATAAGCGCATGATACGGATAATCGATTTTAAGAGGGATAAGGTCGGAGTTTCAGCCAAGGTCATAGCCATCGAATACGATCCGAACAGGTCGGCGTTTTTAGCGCTCGTTGAGTATTCAGACGGCGTGCGAAAATATATTATCGCGCCGGTGGATTTAAAAGTTGGTGATACGGTCGTCTCGGGTCCCGATGCGGATATAAAACCGGGCAACGCGCTACCCGTCAGGAATATACCGGTAGGAACGTTTATACATAACATCGAATTAACTAAAGGCAAGGGCGCGCAGATAGTGCGTTCTGCCGGCACATCGGCACAGCTTATGGCTAAAGAAGGCGATTATTCGCACGTCAAGTTACCTTCAGGCGAGATCCGTTTAATTCATCTGGATTGTTATGCGACGGTAGGTCAGGTCGGGAATGCTGAACACGGCACAATATCGATCGGTAAAGCAGGCAGGAGTAGATGGCTTGGTATCCGTCCGACGGTAAGAGGAGCCGCGATGAATCCTCACGACCATCCTCACGGCGGCGGAGAGGGAAAATCGGGACAGGGAAACCCGCATCCTGTTTCACCCTGGGGCATGCCTACCAAAGGATTTAGGACAAGAAGAGCGGGCAAATATTCGAACAGATTGATAATCAAACGGAGGAGATAATAATGGGGCGTTCTACCAAAAAAGGCCCATTTGTAGAAGATTATTTGATCAAGAAGATCGATAAAATGAAAGGCGACAAGAAACCGATCAAGACATGGTCCCGCAGGTCAACGGTCATACCTGAGTTTATCGGCTACACCTTCCTGGTCCATAACGGCAATAAATTTATACCGGTTTTTATAACCGAGAACATGGTGGGGCATAAACTCGGCGAGTTCGCTCCGACCAGGACTTTCAGGAGACACGGCGGCGTGAAGGCGGCCGTAACGCCCACACCTACTTAAGAGAAGAGAGGATAGCCAAAGGATATGGAATCCGCGGGAAGCGCGATAGCAAAATATATAAAAATTTCACCGTATAAGGTGCGTAAGGTCGTGGCGCTGATAAGGGGCAAGGATGTGAATTTAGCCATGGCGATCTTGAAAAATACCGAGAAGCGTTCGACACTTTATCTGGAGCGCGCCTTGAAATCGGCGATCGCCTCCGCGAAACAAGGCGGCAAGGTCAAGCAAGACGATCTTTATATCTCAAAGATATTAGTCGATGACGGGCCGATGATGAAAAGATACAAGGCCGCGGCGATGGGCCGTGCCACGATGATAAGAAAAAGAACGTGTCATATATCGATAGAGGTAGGAAGGAGATTAAGTGGGTCATAAAGTTCATCCGTTATCAATGAGGTTAGGTTATATAAAGACGTGGCGTTCGCGCTGGTTCGCCAAAAAGAAGGATTTCGCCAATAATCTTCATGAGGACATAGAGATACGTAAATATGTCAAGAAGACTTTTTCCGCAGCCGGCATCGCGACCATCGAAATTGAACGCGCAAGCACGCGAGTGAAGGTCATAATCCATACCGCCAGGCCGGGTATCATCATCGGCAGGAAGGGCGCGGATATAGACAGGCTGCGTGACGATCTTCAGGATAAGACAAAGAAAGAGATTTACATTGACATAAAAGAGGTCAAGCATCCGGCTATCGAGGCCCAGCTAGTGGCGGAGAACATCGCGTTTCAGCTGGAAAAACGCATCGCGTTCCGCCGCGCGATGAAGAAAGCGGTCCAGCAGGCGATGACCGGCGGCGCATTAGGAATAAAGGTCAAATGCGCGGGCAGGCTTGGCGGCGCCGAGATGTCGCGAACAGAGGGTTATAAAGAAGGAAAGGTCCCCCTGCAGACATTCAGAGCCGATATAGATTACGGATTTACGGAAGCAATGACTACCTACGGGCTTATAGGCGTAAAGGTATGGGTTTATAAAGGGGACATCTTAATGAAGCGGCCGGTAGAAGCGGAGGTATTAGATGGCGTTATTTCCGAAAAGAGTTAAATACAGGAAGGCACAAAGGGGCAGGCGTAAGGGCATCGCCACGTCCGGCTCGACGATCGCTTTCGGGGAATACGGGCTTCAGACCCTTGAGAATGCGTGGATAAAGAATACCCAGATAGAGTCCGCGAGAGTTGTTTTATCCCGTCATTTAAGGGGCGGTGGAAAGTCTTGGATAAGAATATTTCCCGACAAACCAGTAACCAAGAAGCCCGCCGAGACCAGGCAGGGAAAAGGTAAGGGTATGACGGACCACTGGGTCGCCGTGGTAAAACGCGGAAAGATCTTATTTGAACTTGAAGGTATCCCGGAGCCTATAGCGAAGGAAGCTATGCGCTTGGCCTCCTCAAAGTTACCGGTAAGGACGAGATTTATTTCGAGGATGAAGGTTGTAGCCTAAAAATAAAGACGGTATTTTAAAATGGCATTGAAATCGCAAGAGATAAGAAATCTGGGAACGGACGAGCTGAAGGCTAAATATAACGCCCTTATGCAGGAGCTCTTTAATCTTAACCAGCAGGCAAGGATCGGCAAGCTTGAGAAACCCGACAAGATCCGCCAGACCAAGAAGGATGTCGCGCGGATACTGACCGCATTAAGGGAAAAGGATATCAAAATATGAACGAAAGAAGTGAGAGAGGTCACAGGAAAGAAAGAATAGGTACCGTGGTCAGCGACAAGATGCAGAAGACCATCGTCGTGAAGGTCGACAGTCTCGCTAAGCACCCGGGATACAAGAGGATCATTCACCGCTCGAAAAAATTTAAGGTCCACGATGAAGAGAAGAAAGCGAAGATTGGCGATAGAGTTAAGATTGTCGAGACCCGCCCTATCTCAAAAGATAAAAGATGGAGATTAGTTGAGGTCCTGAAATGATTCAATTACGCACAATATTGGACGTTGCCGACAATACCGGAGCCAAGCGCGCCGCTATGATAGGCGTAATCGGGCGCCAGAACAAGAAGACCGCTTCAATAGGAGATATAATAACGGTTCATATAAAAGAGTCCTCTCCCGAGGCGATTGTTAAAAAGGGTGAAGTGGCAAGGGCGGTTGTAGTCAGGACTAGGGCTTCCACCCGAAGGCCGGACGGTTCTTATTTGAGATTTGACAGTAACGCCGCTGTTATAATAGATAATCAGAAAAATCCGAGAGGGACGAGGATATTCGGACCCGTAGCCAGAGAATTGCGCGATAAGAATTTCTTGAAGATAATTTCTTTAGCGCCAGAGGTAATATAGATGATAAGAATCAGGAAGAATGACACCGTGATGATTATAAAGGGAAGAGACCGCGGCAAGACAGGCCGCGTAATGAAGATACTACCTCAAGAGATGAGGGCGATAATCGAAGGGCGTAATTTAATAAAGAAGCACAGCCGGAAGAGCCAGCGGAATCCGCAAGGCGGCATCATCCAGATGGAAAGCCCCATACAGTTATCTAACCTTATGCCGGTCTGCCACAAGTGCAATAAACCGGCGAGGGTAGGTTCTATTATCGAGAAAGACGGTAAAAAATTAAGGGTTTGTAATAAATGTAAGGAGGCATTGGCCTGATGAAATCGGCAACTATCACGCCTAGACTTTCAGAAAAGTACAAAAAAGACGTTGTTCCGCAACTGACCAAGAAATTTGCTTACAAAAACGTGTTTCAGGTCCCGTGTCTTAGGAAGATAGTCGTTAATATGGGTGTAGGCAAGGGGGCTGAGGATATAAAAATCCTGGAAGCGGCGATAGCTGACTTGACAACGATTGTGGGGCAGAAGCCGGTTATTACCCGTGCGAAGAAAGCGATCGCTAATTTTAAGATAAGGGAAGGTTCCCCTGTAGGGTGCAAGGTCACGTTGCGCGGCGTAAGGATGTACGAATTCTTTGACCGGTTGGTCAACGTGGCGCTGCCGCGAATCAGGGATTTTCGCGGCGTCCCCTCGGATTCCTTCGACGGCAACGGGAATTACGCGCTGGGGCTCCACGAACAGACCATATTTCCGGAGATAGAATACGACAAGATTCAAAGGGCGCAAGGAATGGATATCATAATCGTGACGACCGCGAAGTCCGCAGACGAGGCAAGGGAATTACTGCAGCTTTTAGGTATGCCCTTTAAAAAGCAAGGTCAGTAAAAATGGCAAAAAAATCATTGATAGAAAAGTGGAAACGGCCGGCGAAGTTCTCCGCCAGAAAATATAACAGATGCCGCCTATGCGGCAGGAGCGGCGGTTATTTGAGGAGGTTTGAACTTTGCCGCATCTGTTTCAGGGAATTAGCCTCTAAGGGGGAGATTCCCGGCGTAACAAAGGCAAGCTGGTAAAAAAGGGATTAATATGTCTAAAACCGATCCGATAGCAGATTTTTTGACGTTAATCAGAAACGCCACTCGCGCTAAAAAGGAGAGCGTTGACGTCCCGAATTCCAAGATGAACAAGGAGATCCTTGGCATATTAAAGAAGGAAGGATATATATCCGACTTTAAACCGCTGGATGCGTCGAAGCAGGCGAGGGCCTATCTCAAGTATGTCTCAAATCACAGCGCGATAAAAAATTTAAAGAGGATATCAAAGCCGGGCTTAAGGATTTATGCTGCGCACAAGGATATTCCAAATGTGTTGCGCGGATTAGGCATCGCCGTCATCTCGACGCCCAAAGGCATTCTGACTAATAAAGAGGCGCGTGAGCTCAAGGTCGGCGGCGAAATTCTATGTTACATATGGTAAGGTGAAAAATGTCAAGAGTAGGCAAGAAACCAATTTTGATTCCTAAGAATGTTAAAGTCAGCGTAACCGGAAATACGGTTTTAGTAGAAGGACCGAAGGGTAAACTGACTTTTGATGCCCACCCCAATATGACGGTTGAGGCCAAGGAAGATCAAGTTATCGTCTCGAGGCGCTCAGACGAGAAATCCGATAAGGCCTTGCACGGTTTGACGCGGACCTTGATTAATAATATGGTGGTGGGCACGACGGCCGGTTACCAGAAGGAATTGGAGATACAGGGCGTAGGTTTCAGGGCTCAGGTCAGCGGAAAGAAGATTGTCTTGCAATTGGGCTTCTCTCATCCTGTTGACTTCCATATTCCGGAAGGGATAGTTATAGAAGCTCCGAAACCCACGCAAATCATCATCAAAGGGATAGATAAACAAAAGGTAGGAGAGACCGCCGCTGAGATAAGGGCGATCTTCCCTCCGGAGCCGTATAAAGGCAAAGGCATAAGATACCTCGGAGAATATGTAAGGAGAAAAGTTGGAAAGGCGGTTGGTTAATGGCCGTAACTGTTAAAAGTGAATTAAGCAGGTTAAAACGCCATCAAAGGATAAGGAAGAATATAAAGGGAACGAAAGAGAAGCCCCGGCTTTCGGTTCACCGCAGCCTCAATAACCTCTTTATCCAATTGATAGACGATATTGAAGGCAAGACTTTATGCGCGGTTTCTTCTCTTGATAAGCGTTTCAAGGACAAAAGCAAGACTGGCGGAAACGTGAAATCCGCCGAGGTTTTAGGCGAGATCCTCGCGAAAGAAGCGAAGGACAAAGGCATAAAGAAGATCGTCTTCGACAGAGGCGGATACCTTTATCACGGCAGGATAAAGGCGTTTGCCGATGCCGCGAGAAAAGCCGGATTGGAATTTTAGTTAAATCGTAATTTAGGAGAAAAAATTGGCTGAACGTAGAGCTCAAGAGTCAGGATTAACGGAAAAAGTTTTAACTATAAACCGCGTTGCCAAGGTCACTAAGGGCGGAAAGAAGATGTCCTTCAGCGCCCTTGTCGTAGTGGGTGACGGCAAAGGCAAGGCCGGTTTCGGATACGGCAAAGCGAACGAGGTCTCGGAGGCGATACGCAAGGGTCTGGTCGATGCCAGAAACGGGCTTTTTGAGGTCCCTATCGTGGGAACGACCATACCGCACGAGGTAATGGGGAAATATGGCGCAGCCAAGGTGTTATTGAAACCCGCTGCTCCGGGCGCCGGTGTAGTCGCGGGTGGCCCTATCAGGGCATTATGCGACGCGGCTGGAATCAAGGATATCCTGTCCAAATCGCTTGGGTCGGATAATGCCCTAAACGTGATCAAGGCCGCGGTCGTAGGGCTCAAGAGTTTACGCAATAAAGAGGAAAACAGGCGCATAAAAGGAGAGGGATCTAAGTGAGATTAGGCGATATACGGGTCCCGGCTGGGGCTACCAAGAAAAAGAAGAGAGTCGGCAGGGGTCCCGGTTCGGGACACGGCAAGACCTCGACCAGGGGCCAAAAGGGCCAGAAGTCAAGGTCGGGCGCCGGGATACGGGTCGGTTTTGAGGGCGGCCAGATGCCGCTCATAAGAAGAATCCCAAAACGTGGATTTACCAGTAAATTCAAGAAGATATTTCAGATAGTGAACCTTTCTCAACTGACGGGTTTTAAAGAAAATTCGGTTATAAGCCCGGTCGAGCTATGCAAAGAAGGCATCATAAAAGACGAGACGACGCCGGTAAAGATTTTAGGCGATGGGGAGGTTTCTAAGCCGATCACGATAAAGGCGCATGCCTTTTCTTCCGGCGCGGCGGAGAAGATCAAAAAAGCAGGCGGCCAAACCGAATTGATATCCGCCAAAGGCGGATCCGCCTCAGGCGGAAAATAAAAAACTATGCTTCAGGCGTTCTTAAATATATTCAAGATTCCTGAGTTAAAAAAGAAGCTGTTGATCACCGCTATCTTGCTGGCCGTCTACAGCCTCGGAAGATATATACCCACACCCGGGATCGACGGGCACGCTCTTTCTCAATACATAGAACAAGAGTCAAAAAGATTAGGCGGAACCCTGTTTGACATAATGGACCTGTTTACCGGCCGCGCCATGTCGCAGATGACCATCTTCGCTTTCGGTATTATGCCGTATATCTCAAGTTCCATCATCATGCAGCTTCTCTGTTTCGCTTTTCCGTATTTTGAGAAATTGGCCAAGGAAGGCGGCGAACACGGCCGCAGGATGATAACACAGTATACGCGTTACGGAACACTCGTGATAGGAGCCATTCAAGCCTTATTTACGAGTTTCTGGCTGGAAGGGCTTACGCTTCAGGGCGGGATGCACATAGTCCAGAACCCCGGCTGGGGGTTCCGGCTTGTAACGATACTCACCTTGGTCAGCGGCACGGCTTTTATAATGTGGCTCGGTGAGCAGATGACCGAGCACGGCATCGGAAACGGCATGTCCATCATAATCACCGCTTCGATAATCTCGAGGATCCCGACGGCTATACATCAGCTTATTATTCTGTCGTCCTCAGGGCAGATCGCCCCGCTTAGCTTAGTCTTGATGGGTGTCATGATATTCGGCGTTATAATAGCCGTCATAATGATAACACAGGCGCAGAGACGTATTCCGGTGCAGTATGCCAAGCGCATCGTCGGAAGGAAAGTTATGGGCGGGCAAAGTACCTATCTTCCGCTTAGGGTAAACCAGGCAGGCGTCATACCGATCATATTCGCGCAGTCTATATTGTTATTTCCGGCGACCATAGCGCAGTTCGTGCCGAACCAGACGATCAAGCAGATGATAGGGTTTCTTCAGCACGGCGGCTTTTTCTATACTGTTTTTTACGCGGCATTGATAATATTCTTCACGTATTTTTATACAGCCGTTACCCTAAACCCCAGGGATCTGGCGGATAACATGAAAAAATACGGCGGTTTTATTCCGGGGATCAGGCCGGGAAAACCGACCGAGGATTTCTTCAATTATATATTGAACCGCGTCACGCTGCCGGGCGCCATATTTTTATCGATAATCGCCATATTCCCCGATTTTGTGGGAAAGTGGCTTAAGATACCGTATCTTGTCGCGAGTTTCTTCGGCGGGACGGCGCTCTTGATTATCGTCGGTGTCATGCTTGATACGATGAAACAGATAGAGTCATTCCTGCTGATGCGCCATTACGATGGCTTTATGAAGGGCGGCAGGCTGAAAGCGAGGATCAGGTGAAGTTAGTCCTGCTTGGTCCGCCCGGCGCCGGCAAAGGCACGCAGGCAAAAGTTCTTTCTGAGGATTATAATATACCGCATATCTCAACAGGTGATATATTACGCGAGGCGGTCAAGGCGAAGACGCCGGTCGGGATGAAAGCCAGGGAGTTTATGGATAGAGGAGGACTGGTCCCTGACGAAGTCGTAATAGAGATAGTGGCCGGACGCGTGGCAAGGCCCGACTGTAAAAAAGGATTTATCCTTGACGGCTTCCCGCGGACAGAAGCGCAGGCGAAGGCGCTTGATTCCACGCTTGCGCAGCTTAAGTGCCCGATAGATCTGGTCCTTTATTTTAAGACGTCTGTAGAGACGATAATCCAGAGGCTTTCGGGTAGAAGGGTCTGCAGGAATTGCGCGGCGACTTATCATATCAGGAATATACCACCGAAAGTCACCGGAAAATGCGACCTCTGCGGCGGCGAGCTTTATCAGAGAGATGACGATAAAGAAGAAACCGTCCGTAACAGGATAAAGGTATACGAGAGTACGGTGCCTCAGGTAATAGATTATTACGAGGCCAAGGGAATACTTCGGACCGTTTCGGGTGATATGGATGTAGATGAGGCAAACGCGTATCTTAGCAAGCTCTTTCTCAAAGAGAATATAAAATAACGTTATGATAACGTTGAAGTCCAAGGCGGAGGTGGCGTGCATAGAGGCGGCCTGCCGTATAGTCGGCGATATTTTGGAATTTTTAGAGGCGAAAATAAAGCCCGGAGTTACGACCTTGGAACTGGACAATCTTGCCGGTGATTATATAGGCCAAAGGGGTGCCGTTTCGGCTTTTAAGGGTTACAAGGGTTTTCCGGCGAATATCTGCACATCGGTAAACGATGTCATTGTCCACGGCATTCCCGGAAGACAAGTACTCAAAGACGGCGACATAATATCAGTCGATGTCGGAGTCAAACTGAACGGTTATTACGGAGACGCGGCGATAACTTTTCCCGTCGGGAAGATATCGCAAGAGGCCAAGAGGTTGCTTGCGGTGGCCGAAGGGGCGCTTTACGAAGGTATATCGAAAGCGTCGGCGGATAACAGGCTCTATGATATATCCAGCGCAATTCAGAAATATGCTGAGTCGAACGGTTTTTCAGTAGTGCGCGAATTTGTCGGCCACGGCATAGGCTCGAAGATGCACGAAGATCCGCAGATACCGAATTTTGGTGAAGCGGGCACCGGGCCGAGGCTCAAGCCGGGCATGGTCTTTGCGATAGAGCCGATGGTCAATTCAGGTACATATAAGGCGGAGGTTTTAGAGGACGGCTGGACAGCCGTTACGAAAGACAGGAGATTATCAGCCCACTTCGAACATACGATTTATATCGGCGAAGGCGGGCCGGAGATACTGACTAAATGGCAAAAGAGGAACCTATAGAAGTCGAAGGGAAGGTCTTGGAAGCTCTTCCTAACGCGATGTTTAAGGTAGAACTCGATAACGGGCACAAGGTACTGGGCCATGTCTCCGGGAAGATGAGGATGAATTTTATACGCATATTGCCCGGCGATAGAGTGAAGATGGAATTATCGCCGTATGATTTAACTCGAGGAAGGATTACATTCAGGGTGAAATAAAAATGAAAGTCCGTTCAAGTATAAAAAAGATCTGCGAGAAGTGCAAGATAGTAAAGAGAAAGGGTATTCTCTACGTAATTTGTTCTAACCCTAAGCATAAACAGCGCCAGGGTTAAATTATTTAGGAGGTTTTAATGCCGAGGATTTTAGGTGTCGATATTCCAAAAGAAAAGAGGATAGAGATCTCTCTGATGTATCTCTATGGTGTCGGGCGGGTTCTGGCAAACAAGATCCTCAAAGAAGCGAATATAAAGCCGGATGTCCGCGCCAAGGATCTAACCGATGATGAAGTGGCTCGCATAACCTCGATCATACAGAAGGAATATAAGGTCGAGGGCGATCTAAGGAGAGAGATAGGCCAGAACATAAAGAGGCTGATGGATATCGGCGCTTATCGGGGAATAAGACATAAGAGGGGATTGCCGGTTAGAGGGCAGAGGACCAGGACAAACGCCAGGACCAGAAAAGGCCCGCGCCGGATGGCCGTCACCTTAAAGAAGAAAGAGACTAAGCCGGGCGCATAACATCTACCCCACAGCTGATTCGCTTCGCGAATCAATACGCTGGGGGTTAATTCGCAGCAATTCAGCTGCGGGCGAATTAAGGAGCAGCAATGGTAGAAGAGAAGAAGGAAGAAAAGAAAAAGAAGGTCAGATCCAAGAAGAAAGTCGCTAAGAATATACCAAGCGCTGTGGCGCATATTCAGGCAAGTTTTAATAATACTATCATAACTATCTCCGATAAAGCGGGCAACTCGATCTGTTGGGCTTCAAGCGGTTCGTCCGGTTTTGCCGGTTCGAAGAAATCTACTCCGTTTGCCGCGCAGGTCGCGGCGGAGGTAGCCGCCAAGAAAGCCATGGAGCACGGAGTCAAAGAAGTGGAAGTACATGTTAAAGGACCGGGCGCCGGCCGCGAATCGGCTATACGCGCGTTACAGGCGGCCGGATTAGCGATATCATTAATAAAAGATGTGACGCCTATTCCACATAATGGTTGCAGGCCACCGAAGAGAAGGAGAGTATAGTAAATGGCGAAATATCAGGATGCCGTGTGCAGGTTGTGCAGAAGGGAAGGCGCAAAACTTTTCTTAAAGGGTTCGCGCTGCTATACGGGAAAATGCGCCATCTCCCGCCGCGAATACGCCCCCGGGCAGCACGGCCAAGGCAGGATCAAGCTCTCTGACTATGGCCTTCAGTTGAGGGAGAAACAGAAACTCAAGAGGATTTACTGTGTCCTGGAGAGGCAGTTCAGGCGTTATTTTAAGATCGCGGAGAAATCCAAGGGGGTTACCGGCGAGGTCTTGCTGCAGTTGCTGGAGAGGCGGCTTGATAATGTAATTCAGCGCGCGGGTTTCGCGCCCTCCGGATCCGAGGCCAGACAGATGGTCGTGCACCGCCATGTCAAAGTCAATGGCCGGACCGTCGATATCCCGTCTTATTCCGTCAAAGTCGGCGATTCGATAAAGATAGTAGGCAAAGAGAAGACGATCAAACATATAAAGGACAACGTAGAGCGCACCAAAGACAAGGGTTCACCCAAGTGGATGGAAACAGACCTTAATAATCTGGAAGCCAAGATCATAAAGTTGCCTGCCAGAGAAGATATAGGATTTCCAATCCAAGAACAATTAATAGTTGAGTTATACTCGAAGTAGGGGGGGTAAAACAATATGGGTATTGCCTGGAAAGATTTTGAGATACCGAAGAAGTTGACTTGCGATGAGTCTAGCTACACCGATACTTACGGCAAGTTTATCGCCGAGCCCTTTGAACGGGGATATGGTACGACTCTGGGGAACGCGATTAGGAGGATCCTGATCTCGTCGATAGAGGGAGGTGCCGTGACTTCGGTAAAGATAGATTCCGCGCATCATGAATTTTCGACCATCACGGGTGTAGTGGAGGATGTGCCCGAGATAATCCTGAACATAAAGAAGCTCATATTGCGTTCGCATTCAAGACAGCCAAAAGTAATCGAGATCAAAGCCGACTCGAAAGGCGAAGTAAAAGCGAAAGACATAATACACGATGAGACGATCGAGATCTTAAATCCGGACCTGCACATCGCCACACTGACGAAGAACACGAAATTTCATGTTGAGATGGAGGTCGGAAGAGGCCGGGGTTATTATCCCGCAGAGAAGAACAAGAAGGAAAACCAGACGATAGGCGTAATACCCGTGGATTCCATATTCACGCCCATCGTCAAAGTCAATTTTCAAGTGGAGAACACCCGTGTGGGCCAGATAACCGATTACGATAAATTGATACTGGAGATCTGGACGAACGGAAGCATAACTCCCAAAGACGCCCTTTTATATGCCGCCCATATACTCCAGAAGCATCTTGAGATATTCGTAAACTACGGAAAACTTCCCGCGGAGGAAGCAGAAGAGGGGACGAGGGTAGACGAGGAATTATACCACAAACTCAAGATGCCGGTCTCGGAGCTTGAGCTTTCGGTGCGGAGCGCCAATTGCCTAAAGGAAGCCAAGATAAAGACGATAGGCGAGTTGGTGCAGAAGTCCGAGGCCGAGATGTTAAAATACAGAAATTTCGGCAAGAAATCACTGACTGAGATAAGAGAGATAATAACCGGGATGGGTCTATCGCTCGAGATGAAGATAGATAAAAAATTACTGAAGAAAGACTAAACAGGTAGACAGCCATGCGACATAGAAAAGGTTATAAGAGATTAGACAGGAACAAGCCCGAGAGAGACTCCCTGATGCGCAATCTCGTCAGAGGGCTTTTCATATCTCAGAGCATAAAGACGACCATAGTCAAAGCGAAAGAGGCACGCAAATTGGCAGAGCGGCTCATAAGTGTCGCCAAGAAAGACGATCTGCATTCGAGGCGTAAGGTCTTCGCCGTCCTGCGGGACGAGGATTTAGTCGCGAAGTTGTTCAAAGAAATCGCCCCCCTCTTCAAGGGCCGCAACGGCGGATATACTAGAATAATCCAGTTTGGCATGAGAAGAGGCGATAACGCGCAATTAGTCATACTGGAATTGACCGAAAAGAAAGTCATCGCCCCAAAGGTCAAAAAGCCTTCCGCGCAAGCCCCGAAGGCCGCGCCAAAAGAGGTAACTCCGCCTCCAGCCGAGAAGCCAAAAGAAGTTACGCCCGAAAAACACCCCCCGCGCAAAAAAGAGGCAAGGAAAGAGAAGGAGATGCATCCGGCTCCGAAGGCACCGACCGGGTTTATTGGCACCCTTCGCAAGTTCTTCAGGGGCAGGACGAAGTAGCCCTTAGTATTTGACTTTTCCTCTCTCTTATTGTATAACCTTACTATCCGGTGATAAATATGAAGATCTCTAGACGGCTAAAAGAAGTCAAAGAATCTCCCACTCTCGCGATTACCGCGAGAGCCAAGGAGATGAAACAGAGGGGCGAAGACGTCGTAAGCTTCGGGGCGGGGGAACCCGATTTTGATACGCCCGTACCTATAAAATCAGCGGCGATAAAGGCGATCGAAGGCGGCTTTACTAAATATACCCCTTCCTCGGGAATTCCGGAACTTAAGAAAGCGGTCTGCGATAAATTTCAGCGCGACAACGGCCTTATTTACGAGCCCGGCCAAATAATCGTTTCCTGCGGCGCAAAACATTCACTCTATAATATATTTCAGGTCATTTGCGATGAGGGCGATGAGGTCATAATCCCTTCTCCGTACTGGGTGAGCTATATCGAGATGGTCCGTCTGGCGGGTGGGGTGCCGGTAATACTTAAGACCGAGCAGGAGGATGGGTTCAAATTAAAAAAAGACCGGCTAAATAAAGCCATTACCGATAAAACGGTTGCATTTGTCCTGAATAGCCCGTCGAATCCCACCGGTTCGATATATACCAAGTCCGAACTTGAAGATATAGCAGAAGTGCTCATAAATAGAAAAGTCGCCGTTATTTCAGACGAGATATATGAGAAACTGATTTATGGCGGCGAAAGACACATCTCGTTTGCCTCGCTGGGCAAAGAGGCCTATAATCTGACTTTTGTCGTTAACGGCGTCTCGAAGACATATGCTATGACAGGCTGGCGAATAGGATACCTCGCGGCGCCGAATAAGGAATTGTCTTCCGCTATCGGCAGGTTGCAGGATCATTCGACTTCGAATCCGACATCGTTTGCGCAAAAGGCCGCGCTCGAGGCCATCAAGGGCGACCAGGGGTGTGTTGAGAATATGGTTTCGGAATTCAGGAAGAGGCGCGATTATATGGTCCAGAGAATAAATGAGATAAAAGGTATTTCCTGCGTGAACCCTAAAGGGGCTTTCTATATCTTTTGTGATATATCCGGGACGAAGATGGATTCTTTTGAGTTCGCAAGAAGGCTCTTAGACGAGGTGAAAGTCGCGGTTATACCGGGAGAGCCTTTCGGGTGGAATACCCATATAAGGCTGAGTTTCGCGACGGGCATCGAGGATATAAAGAAGGGCCTTGATAGGATAGGCGAGTGGGTCAAAGGGCTTTAAAAGGAGGTTTTCTTGAGGCATAAGATCACTTTTATTCCTGGTGACGGGGTCGGCCCCGAACTTTCCGAAGCGGCAAGGCGCTGCATAGAGGCAACAGGCGTAGCTATAGAATGGGAGGTCTTCGATGCCGGAGTCGATGTCATGGATAAGTACGGGACGCCGCTTCCGGAACACGTATTAGAGTCGATAAGAAAGAATAAGGTCGCCTTAAAAGGCCCAATTACTACCCCGGTGGGGACCGGCATAAGAAGTGTCAACGTCGAGTTAAGAAAGGCGCTTGAGCTTTACGCATGCCTGCGTCCCTGCGTCCTTTATAAGGGCGTAAGGAGCAGATACGATAAGGTCGATATAGTGATCGTCAGGGAAAATACCGAAGACCTTTACGCGGGCATAGAGTTCGACCCTAACACCGGCGACTCTAAACAAGTCATTAGCGTCATAAATTCCGTATCAAATAAGAAACTTAAAGATGATTCGGCGATAAGCATAAAAGCTATAACCAAAGCCGCGAGTGAACGCATCGTGAGGTTTGCCTTTGAATACGCGCTTAAGAATAACAGAAAAAAGGTGACGTGCGTCCATAAGGCGAATATCATGAAGGCCACAGACGGGTTGTTTCTGGCGACAGCCAGAGAAGTCGCCGTAAGATATCAGGATAAAATAGCATTTGAAGACAGGATCGTAGATAACCTATGCATGCAATTGGTCCAGAGGCCTGAGGAATATGATATATTGGTGCTACCCAATCTTTACGGCGACATAATATCTGACCTCTGCGCGGGATTAGTCGGTGGATTGGGAGTGGCGCCCGGCGCCAATATCGGAGATAACGCGGCGGTTTTTGAGGCAACTCACGGCAGCGCGCCAAAATATAAGGGTTTAAACAAAGTCAATCCCATCGCCATGATACTCTCCGGAGTCCTTATGCTTCGCCATATAGGCGAAAACGCCGCGGCGGACAGACTTGAGAACGCCGTGAAAAAAGTCATAATCGACGGTAAATACGTGACATACGATCTAAAACCGACCCGTGATGACCCCACCGCGGTGGGAACGCGCGAGACGGCAGACGCTATTATAAAACTGCTTTAGTTAACGGGACTATATTTAATGGAAGATTTTGATATATGTATTATAGGGGCGGGGCCGGGAGGGACGGCGGCAGCGGTCGAGGCGTCATCGCTTGGGGCAAGAGTAGCGGTTATCGAGAAGGATGAAGTCGGCGGCATATGCTTAAATAAAGGCTGCATCCCCACCAAGGCATTCCTTAAGTCCGCCTTACTTTACGAAGAACTAAAACGCTCCGATGAATTTGGGATATCCTGCAAGGATATTTCCTACGACCTTTCTCATATTAAACGCCGCGCCAAAGAAGTCGTCAATGTCTTAAAAGGACAGTTAGGCTCGTCCCTTAAGGCCAGAAAGATAGACTTCATCAAGGGGAAAGCGGCTTTTGTGGATAATAAACATATTGTGGTGGGTGAAAAGAAAATAAACGCGCGTTCGTTTATTGTCGCGACAGGTTCTTCCCCGAAGGGCTTAGATTCCCTGGCCGTGGATAATAAAAGGATTTTTTGCTCGGAGGGCATTTTAGAGATAGAAAAGATGCCTAAAGACATAACGATCATCGGCGCCGGAGCAATCGGCTGCGAATTCGCTTCTTTCTTCTCGGCTTTCGGGGTAAAAGTGACACTTGTAGAAATGCTTGAGAGTATCCTCCCTAATGAAGATAGGGATATATCCAGCAGGCTGGAAGGGATCTTCAAGAAAAAAGGCATAGAGGTTCTAACCGGAGACTCTTCTTTAAATACAAGAACCATTAAATCCGAAGTCATATTAATCTCGGTTGGTCGCTCGGCGAACGTAAAAGACATCGGCCTCGAAAATGCAGGCGTCATCGTAAAAGACGGCCGTCTGTCGGTAAACGAATATTTAGAGACGGATTCACCGGGCATATTCGCGATAGGCGATTGTATCGGAAAATATAATCTGGCGCATATGGCGTCGGCGCAGGGCAGGGTCGCCGCGAGGAATGCTTTAGGCGGAAAGACAGCGATGGATTATACGATAGTCCCCATGTGCGTTTATTCCATACCTGAAGTAGCCAGCGTCGGGTTAAATGCCATTGAGGCAGAGAACAAAGGCTATGAGCTCCGCAGCAGCCGGCTGCATTTCGCGGGATTGGGCAGGGCGCAGACAGAAGGAGCGGCAGAAGGTTTTATAAAACTGGTAGCGGATAAAAAGAGCGGCGCTGTGTTAGGAGCGCAGATCTTAGGCCATTATGCTTCTGAACTTATAGGATTGGTCAGTATCGCCATAAGGAGAAGATTAAAGATAGAAGATGTCGCGGAAATTACACAAGCGCATCCGACTTTTTGCGAAGGGATACAAGAGGCCGCATTAAATCTTTCCAGGCAGGTTAGATGATCGCCAAGCCGGCATGGTTACGCAGAAGCATATTATCTTCGGAAAAGATAGAGAATACTCGTCGCCTTTTAAGGCGTTTTTCCCTGAATACCGTATGCGAGAGCGCGAGATGCCCTAACTTGTGCGAATGCTTTGATAAAGGTGTGGCGACTTTTATAATAATGGGTTCTGTCTGCGCAAGGGGATGCGGTTTCTGCGCGGTAAAGAAAGGAAAACCCGAACCTCTGGATCCTAGCGAACCCTCGCGGATATATGAGGCAGTGCGCCCACTTCGCTTGAGATATATAGTGATTACCTCTGTGACGAGGGATGACTTAGCCGACGGCGGCGCGAGTCATTATGCGGCCGTCATAAGATATCTGCGCGGAAGGTTGGATGATATAAAGATAGAAGTACTGGTACCTGACTTTGGAGCGAGAGAAGAACCCCTGAAGGCCATATACAATGCAAAGATAGATGTCTTCGCGCATAATATAGATACGGTCAGGCGCCTGTATAAGTCGGTTAAACCGAATTCGGATTACGAGACTTCTTTGAAAGTCTTAAAGACGGCAAAAGCTCTTTCCGGAAGTGTGCCCACTAAGAGCGGATTGATGCTTGGGTTAGGTGAGACAACAGAAGACGTTATAGCGGCTATGAAAGAATTAAGAGATGTAAGTTGCGATATAATAACTTTGGGACAATACCTACGGCCTGCGAGAGACATGCTGAAGGAACGGGAGTTTATATCGCCAAAAACATTTGAAAAATACGAAGAAATAGCGTATAATTTAGGCTTCACAAGTGTGAACTCAGGACCTTTCGTCAGGAGTTCTTATCATATAGCCTGTTTCAATATAACTTAGCCTTTTAAGGAGGAAAGGATATGGCAAAGGTTATACTGCCTGAAATCGGGAAAGAGGCAAGAGAAGCGACTATCTCGTACTGGCATTTCGAGGAAGGCGACAGGATAGAGGAAGGAGAGGAGTTGGTCGAGATTGCCACGGACAAATCCACGTTAAATATACCGGCGCCCTGTTCAGGAGTATTGACGGAAGTATTCTTTGAGGAAGGCGATATAATTGAGGTAGGCGAGGTGCTCGCCAACATAGAAGAGGAAGATACTAATTTCGAAGAAGAGGAGTAGCGATCAAATGCATGAAGCAAACAGATTAAAGAGATTGCCATTATACCTGTTTACTATCTTGGATGAGTTAAAGGAGAGGGCCAAAGCGCGGGGCGTGGAGGTCATCGACCTCGGTATGGGAAATCCCGACTTGCCGACGCCAAAACACATAGTCGAAGAACTCCGCGAACAGGCAAAATATGTCGCTAACCATCGTTATTCCAGGCCTACCGGTGATGTGGAAAAGGCCTTAAAGAAGGCGATAGCCGACTGGTATAAGACTAAGTTCAACGTAGATTTGGATCCTCGGACAGAGGTCCTGCCTTTGATAGGCTCGAAGGAAGGCATAGCCAATTTCTGCCTTACGTTCCTGAATAATGACGATATAGCGCTTGTACCGAGCCCGGGCTATCCCGTACATTTTAACGGCCCGATAATGGCCGGCGGCATCTTATACAGTATACCTGTAACCAAAGAAAACGGCTATAAGCCGGACTTAAAGTCCCTGGGACGCGAGATCGCGAGGATGGCTAAAATACTCTTCATAAGTTATCCGCACAATCCAACGACAGCCGTAGCTGATCTGGGATTTTTTCAGGAAGTGGTGGATTGGGGAAAAGATAAAGACATAATCATCGCTCACGACAACGCTTATTCTGATTTTGTCTTTAACGGAAAACCCGCGCCCAGCATCTTACAGATAAAGGGTGCCAAAGAAAAATGTGTGGAGTTTCACACTCTTTCAAAGTCGTACAATATGGCCGGATGGAGGATAGGCATGGTAGTCGGGAACGCCAATATCATCCGTTCACTTGAGAAGACAAAAAGTTATATAGACTTCGGCCTTTTTAGGCCCATACAATTGGCCGCGATAAAGGCTCTGACGGGACCGCAGGATTGCGTCAGGGAGATAGTCGATACCTACAGGAAGAGAAGGGACGTTTTTGTCGGCGGGTTAAACAAGGTCGGTTGGAATTTAGATATGCCTCAGGGCACATTTTATGTCTGGGCGCATATTCCGCCGAAATACAGCGCTCTGACATCGCTGGAATTCTCGGCACTGCTCGTCGAGGAAGCGGGTGTGGTCTCGGCTCCCGGTACGGGTTTCGGCGAGTACGGCGAAGGTTTTGTCAGGTTCGCTCTCGTTGAGCCTGAGGACAAGCTGAAGATAGCGGTAGAGAGAATAAAGAAGGTCCTGGAGATTGAGAGCTAAAGAGGTTCTTTAGGATGATAGTTTAAAGCGCCCCGAGGATACGTCGGGGCGCTTTTATTTAAAGGTGGTGGACGGTGGCAAGAAGAAAGATTTTGTTGCTGCACATATCGGTCAACTCAGGGCATCATAGGGCGGCTTTGGCGGTGGAAAAAGCGCTGAAATTACTAGAGCCGGATGCCGAGGTATTGAATATAAATGCCGTGAATTACATCAATCCTTTCGTGGAGAAAGTCTTAAACAGGACCTATATGGGCGTGATCAAGAATAAGCCTGAGGTATGGGAGTATCTATATGACAATCCAAGGGTCTTTCGCAGCATATCCAAGTTGCGCGACCTGATACATCGTTTCAATTCAGGCAAATTGAAGACATTGCTCGATGAGTTCAGGCCTGATGCAATCGCGTGCACGCAGGCTTTTCCCTGCGGGATGGTCGCCGATTATAAGAATTCATTCGGTTTAAAGGCCCCCCTCATCGGTATCCTGACCGATTGCTACCCTCATTCATACTGGCTTTTTGATTCCGTGGATTATTATATAGTCAATTCAGAGGCGGCTACCAACAGGTTGGTGGAACACGGCATACCGAGGGAAAAGGTCCGGACCTTCGGGATACCCATCGATCCTAAGTTCGCTGATAAGGTAGACATCAACGATATCACGGCCAGGATAGGGATAGATAAGAGGATTCCTGCCGTTTTGATAATGGGCGGGGGGCAGGGGTTAGGGCCGATTCCCGAGATCGTCTCTTCGTTAAATAGGATAGCCAGGCCGATCCAGATGATAATCGTAGCAGGCAGTAATAAGCGGCTCTTTAATTGGTTCGAGAGGCGCAGGCATAATTTCAGGATGAGGTCTTTTATCTACGGCTACGTCTCGAATATCGACGAACTTATGGCCGTTTCCACTTTGATTATCACCAAGCCGGGAGGCTTGACTATATCAGAGGCCCTTTCAAAGAACCTGCCTATCATAATAATAAATCCTATCCCCGGGCAGGAAGCCAAGAATACCGAGTACCTGCTCAGGGAAGGAGCGGCTATAAAGGCTAACTCGACAGGCGACGCCGCCTTGCTGACAGAAGCGCTTCTCAGTCACTCCTTAAAGCTTGAACAGATGCGCCAAAACGCCAGAAGGATCGCGAAGCCTAATTCGGCTGTCGATATCGCGAGGCTCATATTAGAATGTACCAATTTATAATATATAAGATCGCCCAATTACTGTCATTGTTTCTGCCCCTGAAGGCAGGTTACGCAATAGCCGCTTTTTTGGCAAGATGTCAATTTTATTTTTCGAGGAAAGATAGGAAAATGGTCTCGGACAACTTGAAGGCTGTCCTGGATACGCGCGATGAGGCGGCGATACGGAAAGTCGCTAAAGAAGTTTTTGTCAACTTCGCCAAATATCTTGTGGATTTTTTTCGTTTCAGTAAACTCACCAAAGAATACATCGCCAAGAATGTCAAGCTCATCGGAAGGGATAATTTGGACGCCGCCATTAAAAGAAAGAAGGGCGTCATTCTGCTTACGGCGCATATCGGTAATTATGAGTTAGGAGGGGCTGCCGTCTCGTTACTCGGCTATACCTTTAACGCGGTGGCGTTGGACCACAAGAACAAGTTGGTCAACAATTTTTTCATAAGACAGAGACAGACCGCGAATATAAATGTTATCCCTTTGGGTATGGCATTAAAAAGATGCTACGCATGCCTGAAGAGGGGCGAGGCCCTCGCGCTCTTGGGTGATAGGGATTTTTTAAATCACGGGCTTAAGATGAAGTTTTTCGGAAAGGATTCCCTGATACCTAAAGGTACCGCCGTACTCAGCCTTAGGACCGCGGCATCGATTATCCCAACTTTTTTTATCAGGATGCCCGACGATACATTTGAACTGACATTTGAGAGGCCGATAACCTATTCGGCTACCGGCGGCACCGATGAAGATACACAGTTGATCATGAAGAAGGGCATTGAGGTTATGGAGAGATACATAAAAAGATATCCGTCCCAGTGGTATATGTTCAGGAATTTTTGGGCGTAAGGAAGGCGGTAGCCATGCGAGGTTGCGTAATAATACCCGCTTACAACGAGGAGATGAGGATCGGCCATATCGTATGCGAGATAAAGGCCAAGGGGCTGGACTGCCTTGTCATCGATGACGGCTCCTCTGACAAGACAAGAAAGATAGCCGAACGAGAAGGCGCGAGCGTAATATCGCATCCGGTCAATCTTGGCAAAGGCACCTCTTTAAGAGACGGCTTTAGGCGTATTATGGATGGCGGCTACGATTTTATCATAACGATGGACGGCGACGGCCAGCATCATCCGGATGAGATAGGAAATTTCATAAAGGCGGCCGAAGAAAACGACGCGGAGATTATATTAGGTAACAGGATGTATAGCCCCAAGGATATGCCCTTAAGGAGGCGCCTGACTAATTGGTTTATGTCCACGCTTATTTCCGCGATAGCGCGTCAGGATATTCCGGACTCACAATGCGGATTCAGATTGGTACGGACCGGCGTCCTGAAGGCGATCCCCCTTACGACGAACAAATACGAGATCGAATCCGAGGTCCTTATAGAGGCCTCGCGCGCCGGCTTTAAGATAAGGTCCATACCTATAAAGTCAATTTACAGAGGGCAAAAGAGCCGGATACGTCCGGTCGTCGATACGATACGCTTCATATCTTTTATCTTAAGAAAGGGCATCAGAAGATGATGCGTTCCGACGCAGCGGTATTAAGAAACAGGATGGTAGAAGAACAGTTGGTACCGAGGGGGATCTTTGACGAGAGGGTACTGGACGCTTTCAGGAAAGTTCCGCGCCACACCTTCATCCCCGATAAAAACCTGGAGAACGCATACGGCGATTTTCCTCTGCCCGTAGGCGAAGGGCAGACCATCTCACAGCCGTATATGGTGGCGCTTATGACACAATATCTGGATTTAAAGCCGGGCGATATGGCTCTTGAGATCGGGACCGGGTCGGGGTATCAGACCTCGATCCTTGCGGAATTGGCGAAGGAAGTGTATTCTGTGGAAAGATTCGCCGTCTTAGCGGAAAGAGCGCAGATGGTTTTAAACGATTTGGGATATACAAATATAAAGATAAAAGTAGGCGACGGTACCGAAGGATGGGAAGAATTCGCGCCTTACGATGCGATAGTTGTCACCGCCGGTGCGCCGTCAGTCCCGGAGCCGCTGGTCGAGCAATTAGCCGAAGGCGGGAGGCTGGTGATACCCGTCGGCGGCGGTTTCAGCCAAACGCTGACGTTAGTCAAGAAGCAAGAAGGGAAGATTGTGCAAGAAGAAATTTGCGGCTGCGTCTTCGTGCCGCTCGTCGGCAGATACGGCTGGAAAAAATAATTTTTCTTGCATTTTTTGATTTACCGTGTTATTGTAAGACCACTATAAGCGAGGGAAGCCCGTGAAAAACGGGCACGGCCCCGCCACTGTAACCCCGCCCTTTCTGAAAAGAAAGGGGACTCTTTCGGCAAAAGAGTAAAGTCACTGCCCCGAATGTCCGGGGTGGGAAGACGGCCGAAAGAGCGAGGAAGTCAGGATACCTGCTTATAGACTTTGAATTCCTTCGAGGGTGAGGAGAATTTTTTTGACCTCATTCTATTCCTGGAATGAGGTTTTTTATTCGCCATATCTTAGGAGTCGGGGTAGATTAATCAGGGAGCTCTATGTCGGAATTAATCTTAATTACAGGCGGAGTAAGGTCAGGCAAATCAAACTATGCCCAACATCTCGCAAAATCGTTCAAGCGCAAGGTAATATATATAGCGACTGCCGAGGCCTTGGACTCCGACATGAAAGAAAGGATCGGGCAGCACAAGAAGAGCCGCGACAAAAGTTGGGTTACGATAGAAGAGCCCATTGGTGTTTTAGGGGCGGTCAGAAAATTATCTACTGACAGAAGAGTCATGCTCCTCGACTGTCTTACCCTGTTCATCTCAAACCTGATCCTCAAAGGGTTAAGCGATAAGGCAGTTTGTAGTGAAGTCAAATCTATTTTGAAAGCGTTAAAGCGGAAGTCCGAGGCCGTTATCATAGTCACGAATGAGGTGGGAAGCGGTATCGTGCCGGATAGCAAATTAGGCAGAAGGTTCCGCGATCTGCAAGGGAGAGTAAATCAGATAGTAAGCGGCGAGGCCGATTGTGTATATCTTTTAATCTCGGGTATTCCGGTAAAGATAAAATAGGAGGAAGGTATGTCAGGATTGACGGCAGCCTGTTCATGGAGCAGCGGTAAGGATAGTTGCCTTGCTTGCTATAAGGCAATAAAAGACGGGCATAAAATCGCTTATCTTATGAACTTCGTCTCTCAGGAGTTTAAGAGAGTCAGTTTTCATGGTGTTGAGTCTGAATTGGTACAGCTGCAAGCACAGGCGATGGGCATTCCTTTATTACAGAGAGAAGTCATTAAGGCGGAAGGCGCCTATGAGAAAGTTTTCAGGGAAAGTTTGAGGTTCTTGAAGGCCGATGGCGTCAAATCTATAATCGCAGGCGATATATTCCTGCTCGATGTCCAAAATTGGGTAGAGAGAATCTGCAAAGAGGAGGGGCTGGAAGCGGTGGAACCTCTTTGGGAAATCCCTTCGAGAGAGGTATTGACCGAATTTATTAATACTGGCTTCAAGGCGATCGTTACCGCGACGAGAGCGGAGTTGCTGAACGAAAACTGGATCGGCCGTGTAATTGATGAGAAATTTATGGAGGACCTCGCGAAAATAGAGGGGGTCGATCTTTGCGGAGAGAACGGCGAATATCATACTTTTGTCTTTGACGGCCCTAACTTTGAGAAAAGAATAGAAATCCGTAAAACGGAAAAGGTGTTGCGTAGCAATCACTGGTTTTTAGATATTCAGGAGTATAGCCTAGAGCCGAAAGGAGAAAGATATGTCCAGCCGATTAGCAAATGATGTCCTGGAAAAAATCGAACCGGTCGACGTAACTTATTACGCTAAGGCGCAACACCGGTTGGATAATCTGACCAAACCGAAAGGGAGCTTAGGGCGGTTAGAAGAGATCGCGATGCGCATCGTCGCTATTTCTAAGAATCTGAAACCGTCCCTGAAAAGGAAAGTGATATTTACGATGGCAGCTGACCACGGTGTGTGCGAAGAGGGCATCAGCGCCTATCCTCAGGAAGTCACCCCTCAGATGGTATACAATTTTTTAAGAGGGGGAGCTGGAATAAATGTTTTGGCAAAGCATGTCGGCGCAGAAGTTATCGTCGTTGATATGGGTGTCAAAGAAAAGATCGTCGCTTCAGGCGAAAAAAGATTCAAGGACAAAAAAGTAAATTCAGGCACAAAGAATTTTGCAAAAGAACAGGCTATGTCAAGAGAAGAAGCTTTAAAGTCTATACTCGGAGGCATCGAGGTCTTTGAAGAGGCTTACTCCGAGAAAGCGATTGATATAGTCGGAGTGGGGGATATGGGAATTGGCAATACTACCGCTTCAAGCGCGATAGTCGCCGCCATAACAGGAGAAGACGCTGCCTTAGTGACAGGCAAGGGCACGGGTATAGACGACACATCTTACAACCGTAAGATCGAAGTCATAAAAAGGGCCTTGTCTTT
Source organism: Candidatus Omnitrophota bacterium (assembly GCA_030695925.1). Taxonomy (GTDB): domain Bacteria; phylum Omnitrophota; class Gorgyraeia; order Pluralincolimonadales; family Pluralincolimonadaceae; genus JAGUXU01. The sequence goes on along the minus strand of JAUYOH010000074.1, from coordinate 35,265 downwards.
GCATAACCCAAACCCAAAAGACCCTATAGATGTTTTATCCAAGGTGGGAGGGTTCGAGATAGGCGGCATTGCCGGTGTCGTATTGGCTGCCGCATCTAAGAAGGTTCCCGTTATGGTAGATGGGTTTATAGCATCTTGCGGTGCTTTGATAGCGTTCGAGATATGTCGTGATGTCAGTGATTATATGATATTTGCCCATCAATCGGTTGAGGCCGGGCAATTGGCCATATTGAGACACGTCAATCAAAAGCCGTTATTGAATCTCGAGATGAGGCTTGGCGAAGGTACGGGTGCTGCTCTAGGAATCGGGATAGCTGAAGCGGCTGTCAAGATATTTAATGAAATGGCGACATTTTCCGAAGCCGGTGTTTCGGAGGAGTCATCGTGAGCGGACTCGAACCATGAGGTTTTTTTTAATAGCGCTGCAGTTTTTGACAACGGTACCCGTAAGACTAAAAGATGCCGTAGCGGATAAGGATCTCGCAAAGTCAATGGCTTATTTTCCGCTGGTCGGTTTCCTTGTGGGGACGACGCTGGCATTATTTTACAATATATTTAATCTGGTATTTTCAGATCCGGTAACCTGCGCTTTTATACTGATTCTAAATGCCATGATCACGGGCGGCCTTCATATAGACGGGTTTATCGATACCTTCGACGGAACAGCCAGCGGCGGGGATAAAAATAAGATACTTGAGATAATGCGCGAAGGCCGGCCGGGAGCTATAGGCATCGCGGCCGCTATTCTTTTGTTTCTGGCTAAATATTCGCTGCTTGTTTCTTTGCCGAAAGGCACCGTAGAAGTATCGTTAATCGCCATGACGACTTTAGGCAGGTGGTCACTCGTCGCGTCTTCGTCATTATTCCCGTACGCCAGAGAAGGCGAGGGGCTGGGTAGAAAATTTATCCAGAGTTTAAGCCGGAAGGAAGGATTTATAGCCACCCTATTCGCTTTATTGGTTATGGTTTTTATCTTTAAGTTCAAAGTGCTCATTTTAATACCGGTCGTTGCCGTCCTTTTAATCGGGTTTAATTTTTATTTTTATAAAAAGATAGGCGGGATAACAGGCGACACGCTGGGCGCATTGAATGAGGTAACGGAAGTGCTGACACTGGCTCTCGCGGTGGTCCTTATCTAAGATGAGATACCTTATCAAGATAATCATTCTGACGTTAATCTTCTCAATAAACAGCGAACTGCCGGCGAAAGAATTGAGGATAATCTCCGTTACCCCGAGCGCGACCGAGATAGCCTGCGCGCTGGGTTTATTCGATAACCTGGTCGGCGTATCGACTTTTTGCGATTATCCGCAAGAGGTCAAGAGCAAGGAGAAAATAGGGTCATTTAGCGATCCGAGTATCGAGAAAATAATCTCCCTTAAGCCCGACTTGGTACTCGCAACCGGCCTTGAGCAGGCATATACAGTCCTTAAGCTTAAAAAGATGAATATTAATGTCTTTATCGTAGATCCCAAGAATTTCGAGGAGTTCTTCGCCTGCGTTAAAGGGATAGGGGAGATTTGCGGTAGACAGTTCCAATCCGCCGCTTTGATAGAAAGCATGAGAAGCTCGATTGCGCGGATCTCGGAGAAAGTCGATTTGGTAAAGGAATCAGAGAGACCGAAGGTCTATCTTGAGATCTGGCATGACCCTATTATGACGGTAGGAAAGGGATCTTTGGTAGACGAGATGATAAAGATCGCAGGCGGCATTAACATCACCTCTGACGCACCGAGGCCGTTTTCGCAATTCAGCCCGGAATTGATCATAGAAAGAAATCCGGATGTGATCATATTGGGCTATATGAATATGGGCGTCTCGGCGACAGGGGCGGTCTCCAAGAGGTTGGGTTGGCAGAACATAAATGCGGTAAGATACGGCAGGGTCTATGATGATATAGATTCCGACCTGCTTTTCCGGCCCGGCCCTCGTTTGGTCCGCGGGACAGAAGAATTATATAAGAGGTTCTATAAATAGGCATGGAAATAGAGCGTGCTTTTGAAGAGTCCAAGGGTAAGAGCGCAAGGGCAATCACGGCGCTTATAGTCATGCTGATTTTTTTCGCGCTCATTTCTGTTTACGCGGGCGCTGTTAAGTTCGGCTTCTTTGAGATATTTGATCCCGCAAACAAAGAGATACGCAATATTAGACTGGCGCGCCTGCTTATGGCGGTCATCGCCGGCGGCGGATTATCGGTCACGGGCGCGATCCTGCAGGGCCTATTAAGGAATCCGCTCTGTGAGCCCTACGTCTTAGGGATCTCAAGCGGAGCGGCATTAGGCGCTGTTTCGGCGATCTCGGTCGGTATCGGCTATACGGTATTCGGCTTCGGGATCTTGCCGGTATTCGCCTTTCTCGGCGCGGCGATAACCCTGTTTTTTATATATAGGATCGCGCAGATAAACGGCAGATTGCCGCTTCAGAATCTATTATTGTCGGGAGTGGTGATCGGAGCGGTTCTTTCATCCGTAGTTATCTTTATCGACTCATTTTCGCAAAGCCAGACTCTCCATAGCGTGATGTGGTGGATGCTGGGAAGTCTTCAGGTATTTGATCTCAATCTCTTATTTTCGGTGGGATCGGTGGTGGCTATAGGCGTTATTCTATCTTTCATGTTCCACAGGGAGTTAAACGCTATCTCGCTCGGCGAGGAAGAGGCGCTTCATCTCGGCATTGACATTGAGCGGGTTAAGAAGACGCTCTTTTTTATATCCGCATTGATTACCGGAGCTATAGTATCGGCGGCGGGAATGATAGGCTTTGTGGGATTGATCGTTCCGCATTTCATGAGGCTGATCGTAGGCCCCAATTATAAGGTACTTATCCCGGCTTCTTTTCTGGCGGGAGCCATCTTTCTTATTGTTTGCGATTCCCTGGCGAGAGTCGCGATATCTCCTTCTGAGATCCCGATAGGTGTGATAACCGCTATCGTCGGCGGGCCGTTTTTTATATACCTCTTAAGGAAAAAATCAAAGGTTTAATATGGACATATTGACGATAAGGGATGTTGTAAGCGGCTACGGAGAGAAGATGATAGTGAAGGGGATGTCTTTTTCCGTCGGAAAAGGGGAGTTCCTCGGCATCATAGGCCCCAACGGCGCCGGAAAATCGACGTTGCTCAAGACGGTAAGCAGGGCCATCCATCCGAAGAGCGGAAATATATCGCTTGACGGGCGCGATATCTACAATATGCCGCTTAAGGAATTTGCCAAATCCGTGGCCTTTGTCACACAGGGCACGGTTGTCACGTTCGCTTTTACGGCACTGGAGATAGCGTTGATGGGAAGGTCGCCGTACCTGCGCCTGTTTCAGGATGAATCAAGGCGCGATATCGATATCGTCCGCCGGGCGCTCACCGTTACCGACTGCGTGGATTTTATAAATCGTCCGATAGACCAGTTAAGCGCCGGCGAGAGGCAGCGGATATTCATTGCGAAGGCCCTCGCCCAGGAACCGAGGCTTATTTTGTTGGATGAGCCTACGGCGCATTTGGATATAACCCATCAGGTAGGCATCTTGGACCTTATAAAAAGACTCAATCGGGAGCTGGGGCTTACCGTAATCATGGTCTTGCACGACCTCAATCTAGCAAGCGAATACTGCCAGCGCCTGATCCTTATTAACGACGGGCGGATTCATAAAATGGGGCAACCCGAGGAGGTGTTGAATTATGACGTCATAGAAGAAGTCTACAAAACGGTCGTAGTGGTTGAGAAAAACCCCGTTTCCTCCAAGCCTTATATATTATTAGTCTCTGAAGAGGAAAGGCAAAAACTGGCTAAAAGGACTTATTGAGTTTAATGTTTTTCCGGATAGGCAGAGGAAGTCTTGGTGAGATTCCAAGCGCTGCCCCGCAACGGTAATCCCCAGCGTTACGTTGGGAGAGCCCGGACGATTGACTATCTGGGAAGTATTCTCGAGGGAGGAGAAAAAATGAAAAGAGTTAATTTAATTTCAGCAATCGGTTGTTTTTTGATAGTGTCCGGAGGCGTCGCATTTTGCGAAGAGCCGTTAAACGTAGAATTAGAGAGGATAGTGATTACGCCGATGGGGACAGAGCAAGCATATGGCGAGGTCTCCAGAAGTATGGACGTTATTCATTATAAAGAACTAGAATCTACGTATTCGCAGAATATCTCTAAACCATTGGGTAGACTGACCTCGGCGGCAGTGATTGATTACGGTTCGTTAGGCGCTTTAAAATCGATCCAACTGCGCGGGTCGACGGCCGAACAAGTTCTGGTGTTGGTGGATTCCAGGCCGATTAACGATCCGCGAAGCGGACAGGCAGAGCTACACCAGATACCCGTGGATACGATAGAGAGAATAGAAGTGATCAAGGGGCCGGCCTCCGCGGTATACGGTTCGAGCGCCATAGGCGGCGTCATCAATGTTATAACAAAGAGCCCCTCAAAGAAACCAAAAACGACGATTGAATCAAGCTTCGGTACCTTTAAGACATTTCACGAATCGCTTTCTTCTTCCGCCACGATAAAAGACTTCGGATATTTTTTCAATTATACCTATGACTCATCGTTAGGACACAGGGATAATTCTGAGTACCGCTCACACAACTGGACGACAAAACTCGATTACCGTGTTGGCGATAATAATAAGTTATCATTTAACGGCGGTTATTTCGAGGATAGGGCGGGTGCTCCCGGTTCGATCCTTTTTCCCGAGACGGACGATTTGCAATTTAATTTCAAGAATTATCTTGATCTGGCATGGTCTGCGCAGTTATTTGAAGAAGCAAATGTTAGTGTCAGGGGATACCAGAATACCGATCGCCTGGAATTCATAAGCTCAACCAATCCGCAGCCGTTAAAAGACGCTGCCAGATCAAGAGTCCGAGGCTTGGTTGCCCAGTATACGCAGGAGTTTTTTGATTTTTATAAGGTAATCGCCGGCTTTGACGGCAAGGACAACAAGGCGAACGCTTCGACTTTTGGTAAGCACCGATACATTATCCGTTCGCCATTTTTACAGAACGAGGTTTCCATCGGTAAAGATTGGAACGTAAATTTCGGCGCAAGGTGGGATGACTATTCAAATTTCGGTAGCGAGTCGACGCAAAGCGCTGGCGCCAGTTACAAGATAAACGAGAACGCCAAGTTAAGGGTCAATTACGCCAAGGGATTCCGCGCGCCCACATTCAACGACCTGTATTGGCCGTTTGACGGCTTTAGCGAGGGCAACCCCAGACTAAGGCCGGAGAAGTCATGGTCGTGGGAAGGCGGTTTTGATATCGAATATCCGAATGAATTTGAGGTAAGCGCCACTTATTTTACCAATAAATTAAAAGACCTGATAAACTGGGCGCCGGGCGATGATTTTGTGTGGCGGCCTACTAATGTCGGCTCCGCCAAGATAGACGGTATCGAGTTAAAGACGGTAGTGCCTCTGGCGGAATACCTAAAAGCTGATTTCGGATACACGCATCTTTATCCGTTAGATATAGAGAGGGACAGGTCTCTTATATACAGGGCGAAGCATAAATTGGATTTCGGATTGACTTATGAATATAAGAAACTAAATGTAAGGTTTTACGGACAGCTTTTAGGCAGGCGGTATACGAATGTCACAAATACCAGATTCTTGAAGCAGGATGTCGTTTGTTACCTCGATGCCTCATATAAGGCGAATAATAATTTGACTACTTTTCTTTCAATTGATAATATATTCAACAGGAGATATCAGAGGGTTCTGGATTATCCGATGCCGGGCTTCGCTATAAACGGGGGAGCAAGGGTTGACTTTTGATTATTCGGTAGAAATAAACAGGTCGTTTAGGTACGCCTTAATATTGTCTATTATTTTTCACGCCATCGCTGTCGCCAATTGGTCTTTTTACGGACGCCTGTTTTCCGTTAAAGACCAATTTAAAGACATCGAGATAACATACGTTAGAGCCAAGGAGCCGCCTACGGCGGCTCCGAAGAAATCGGAAGACGCCGTAAAGAAATCTCAACCTCAACTGGAATCGGCTCAACCGACCAAAATAGTAAGTGAGGAACTTCCTAATGCCGGCCAGCCAAAGAAATCTGACGCCGCGGCTCCAAAGAAAGATATCATCGAGGCGAAAAAGGATGAGGTAAAAATTAACAAGAAACCCACTCCTGAACAGAGAGCCACGGTAGTGATCAAACAACCCGTCGTTCCAAAGACAGAGACGACAGCCTCCGTAGACTTAAAAGATCTGCGGCTGGTACCGCCCTCATACGCCCAGATGGTCCGAGGCAGGATAATAGATAACCTGGATTCGGACGATTCGGGAGGCGAGGGAGATGTCTTCGTTCGATTTGTGATTACGTCACGCGGCGAATTAAAAGATATTAGCATCATAGGCGAAAAATCCGTAAAAGACAGTTCTCTGCGTAAGATGGCATTCGAAGCCGTAAGAAATTCCTCTCCTTTTCCGAAGCTCCCAAAGGACATCTTGGCCCCTGAGATAACGTTTACCTGCCAGATATCTTTCATCCGCAAATAGGGCAATTTCCCTTGACAATATTATAACCATTTGATACATTGAAAGTAACGAAAAACCACAAGAAAGGGATGATAATAAATGCCACAGGTAGAAGTCGGCCAAAATGAGCCCTTGGAGAGGGCCTTGAGGCGGCTCAAGAAGAAGATAGAGAGAGAAGGAATTTTAAAGGCTATCAGGGCACGCAAGCATTACGAGAAACCGAGCGTAAAGAAGAAGAGAAAACAGATGGAAGCGCTCAAGAATAAGAGAAAAAGGACGTATTTTTAAGATCCTAACGTAATGAGGATTTTTTATCTTTTTATTTTTCTGTGCCTTATAGCTTCCGCAGCGTTTGTATTCAAAGGATCTCCCCTTCAGCGATCAGAATACGAAGAGCCAATCCAGAAACTCGCCTTAGATAACGGCCTGACCGTAATCATAAAGAACTCCGATAAGGTCCCGTTGGTCGCGGTCAGACTTGTCATAAAGACAGGTTCTGCCACGGAAGGCAGATTTGCCGGCAACGGTATATCCCATTTCACGGAACATATGCTGTTTAAGGGCACGCCCAGCCGCCCTGTCGGACAGATAGAAAAACAGATAAAATCTTACGGCGGATATATTAATGCCTCCACTTCCCATGATACGACAGAGGTCCTCCTTATTGTGAAGAGAGAGCACCTTGAGGAGGTATTGGAGCTTTTATCCGACCTCGTCTTTAATCCCACCTTTGACAAAGCAGAGTTTGAGAAGGAGAGAGAGGTAATTTTAAGCGAGATACGGATGAACCGGGATGAGCCGTCCCGGAGGGCATCGGTGCTATTATGGAGCAGCGCTTACCTGGTGCATCCCTACCGTTACCCCGTAATAGGCTATGAAGACCTCTTTAAGAGGATAACCAGAGAAGACCTCATCGAATATCACAGCGTGAAGTATATACCCAATAATTGTATCCTCTCTATCGTCGGAGATATTGATGCGGAGAATGCCGGACGAGTAGCCAAAGACATCTTCGGGAGATTGCCGAGGGAGCCGGATATCCAATCTGGCAGGCCTATAGAGCCATTGCAGGTCTCTCCAAGAAGGGCCGAAGAAGGAATCCCGCAGCTCAAACTTTCCCGCGCGATGATAGCTTTCCACGGGACCGCCTTGGCGAGCGAAGACTTGTATCCCCTTGATCTGCTGGCGGTGGCACTCGGCGAGGGAGAGAGTTCAAGATTGTATAAGAGATTGGTCAAGGACAAGAAACTGGCCTATTCGGTCTCATCGTATAATTATACGCCGCAGGACGCCGGTCTGTTTATCATAGGCATTGCCCTTGAGGAGGAGAAGATAGAAGAAGCGGTCACTGAGGTCTTAAATGAACTGAGGAAGATAAAGAGAAGTTCTCTCTTAAGCGGCGAGCTGAATAAAGTGAAGAAAGCCGCCCTAAGCAGTTTTATCTACTCAAAAGAATCCATCGAGGCGCAGGCCGATGATTACGCCTCGAATTATGCCCTGACAGGCGACTATAATTTTTCCAAGAGATATCTAAGAGGCATAGGTGCCGTAAAGAAGCGCGACGTAGCGCGGGTTGCGAATAAATACCTTGGCCTTGATAATATGACTGTCGCCGTCATAAAGGCGCAGAAGGAGACGGCCGCAGGCGCAGTACCCGCGTCAAATGAGAACAGGAAGTTTGATATAAAGAAGACGTCTTTGTCTAACGGCGCGACTATCTTATTGTGTGAAGACCGCTCCTTACCGATCGTATCGATGAACATTTTATTCAAAGGCGGCGTCCGCACCGAGGATAAAACTACAAACGGCCTGTCTTACCTTATGGCAAACGCCCTCTTAAAAGGGACGGGGTCTCATTCCGCGGAGTGGATAGCGAAAGAGACGGAATCGCGCGGGATCATCTTTACGAGTTTCAGCGGAAAGAATTCTTTCGGGATCTCGGTCAAGTGCTTAAAGGACGACTTTGATTTTTCCTTGGATTTAATCTCCGATATCTTAAGGAACGCGAATTTTCCCGAGAAAGAGGTCGGTATCCTGAAGGACCTCCAGCTTGCCGCCATCAAGGCGCAGGAGGACGACATATTCGCGACCGCCTCGAAGGAGCTGATAAAGAGTATATTCAAATACCATCCATACGGTATGCCTGACCTGGGGACAAAGGAATCGGTAAATAATTTGAAGAGGGACGATCTCGTTAAATATTACAGGCGTTTTATAGTGCCTGACAATATGGTCGTGGCGATATTCGGAGACATAGACGCTGTCAAGACGCAGAAGGAGGCCTCGGTTATATTCGGTAGATTGCGCGGCCGCCTGAACGGACCAAGCGTACCGCTTGAACCCGAACAGACCGGCTCCCGTCAGTCGTTAAGGCAGATGTTCAAGGAACAGAGCGTCCTCATGATGGGATATCCCGGCGTCGACGTGAGAAATCCGGACAGGTACGTCTTGGACGTAATAAACTCAATACTCAGCCATGAGGGGGGAAGGTTGTATACGGCGATAAGAGAAAGGCTCGGCCTTTCTTATACACTTGGTTCGTTTTCGGTCTTAGGCATAGACCCCGGATATAACGCCTTATATGTCGCTACTTCCTACAAGAATGTGGACGAGGCGAAAAGGCTCTTATTAGGGCAGATTAAGTCATTAAAGAGTGAAGGGCCAACGCAGGAAGAAATGAATTTGGCGAAAAGTGACTTAGCGGGCGCTTATTTCCGCAGTTTAGAGATAGATTCTGAGGTGGGATTTAGGGCGGGATTGGATGAGCTCTACGGTTTAGGTTATGAGAATATCTTCTCATATCCGGCCGCGATAGAATCTGTTACCGCCGACAACGTCATCCGTGTCGCGAGAAAATACTTCGCGGATTCGAGATTAAACGAGGTATTGATCTATCCCGTCGCTGATCCTAAGCCGGTTTCGACGAAGAAAGAGAAATAACATGGTCCGCGACCCCGCGGCCGCGGGATCTTTTTATCCCGGTACAAAAGCCGCCCTGCAGAAAGAAGTAGAGAGATATCTCTTGAAAGTCCGCGATAAGATCGATGCCATCGGTATAATGTCTCCGCACGCGGGCTATCCGTATTCCGGATCAGTTGCGGGAGCGACACTTTCTTCCGTTGAATTAAAAGATACCTGTATTATTATGGGGCCCAACCATACTGGAGAGGGCAGGCCGTTCTCGATAATGACGGAAGGGATATGGAGGCTGCCGTCAGGTGATTGCGAGATAGACAGCGTTTTGGCGAAGTCGATCTTGGACAATTCAGATTATCTGGAGGAAGACGAAGCGGCGCACCGGGGTGAGCATTCCGTTGAGGTCCAGATACCGTTCCTGCAGGCCTTGAAGGGCAAGATTAAGATCGTCCCTATGGTGATCGCGGATGCCGGTGTGGAGGTTTACAGGAGCATAGGAAAGTCCATCGCCAAATCCCTGAAGGAGAAATACGCGGCTACGATAATAGCGAGTTCCGACCTGACCCATTATGAACCTTATGATGTAGCGGCCCAGAAGGACAAAAAAGCCATGGACGCCGTCCTGAACCTTGATGAGGTCGGTCTCTTAAAAGTGATCCGTGAATACGATATTTCGATGTGCGGCTGTGCCCCCACTTGTGTCATGCTGGCCGCGGCAAAAGAACTGGGCGCTACGAAATCCAAGATGATCAAGTATTCAACCAGCGGCGAGACAACAGGCGATCATACCGCGGTTGTAGGATATGGCGGGATCGTGGTATATTGACCGCCATTAAATGGTTGAACTGACGCTAAAATTAGGGTAAGATAATTTCATGGAATTCAATGACAAGATAGGTGATAAGACAAAAGGCAACCTCACGCCCGAAGAGCAAAAATTGATAGATGACATCCTGTATGGCCTGAGACTCAAATACGCGGAGAAGGTAAAGTGACGGCGCTTAGCATAATATTTTTAATAATAGCTTTCGTTTTTATACTGATCTCGCTATATTTATTTAAGGAAGTGCGCAAACTTCCGCGGGACGTCTCCAGCAGCGTTACCGAGGCGCTTCAGGTGACGACCGGGGCGATCGGAGATATAAACCGCAGCCTAGGCGAATTAAAGACAAGGGGAGAACGGTTTGAGGATTTCGGCAAGGCCATAAACGAGATAGGCAACCTCTTGAGGCCGCCGCATATAAGGGGCATGACCGGCGAGATCCTCCTTGAGAAGATATTGTCCGATATGCTGCCGTCCGGAATATACCAGATGAAACACACCTTCCGGTCCGGTGAACAGGTTGACGCCGTCATCAAGTTCCGTGAATTTATCCTGCCTGTGGACTCCAAATTTCCGCTGGACAGTTTCAAGAAGATGCTTGAATGCGAGACGGAAGATGATAAGCGCAGATGCTATAAGGAGTTTGTGCAGGCGGTGAAGAGACAGGTAGACAGCATTTCCAGAAAATACATCCTGCCGGATGAAAACACCTTTGAATTCGCTTTTATGTACGTTCCCTCGGAGAGCGTCTATTATGAGGCGGTCGTCAGGGATAAACACTACGGGGAAGAGAGCAGCCTACTTTCTTACGCGGCGAAGAACAGGGTCTATATAGTCTCGCCGGCGACCTTATTTCCCTATATCTCTACTATTGTTCACGGCCTGAAGGCGTTCAGGATAGAGGAGAACGCCAAGCAGATATTGGAGAGGATAGGGGCACTGAGGAAGGATTTCGAAGAGTTCAAGACTGTCTTCGATGTGGTCGGAGCTCATTTAAGCGACGCGTACAAAAAATATCTCTCTGAGGCGGTAAAGAGGCTCTCAAAGGTCGAAATAGATATCTCATCCTTGGAACTGCGTCATAAGGACGAACAGAGACAGGATAAAATTTATGAAGATAAAAGCGCGTTGATCAGATGAAGAATAGGATATTGCTTGCCCTGAGGATATTAGTCAGTCTGGCCTTCATCGGCCTGCTGGTCTGGTTTTTCAGGAAAGATCTCCCGGATATTCTCGCGGTCCTAAAGAATATCAACCCCTTCTTCTTCGGGATAGCGGTGGTCTTAAACGTCTTAGTCCTTGCCGTTATTTCCGTGAGGCTTAAGAAGATATTCTCAGTGCAGGGATTGCACTTAAAATTAGGTGAGGCGATATACCTGACTTTCATAGGGAGTTTTTTCAACAATTTTTTGCCTACGTCGGTAGGCGGGGATCTGGTAAAGGCGTATTACGCCACGAAAAAAAGCACCAGGAAGCTAGAATCATTTTCAGCTGTTTTCTTCGACAGGTTCTTCGGATTTCTCTCGATCGGGATATTAGCATTTCTGGGGGTTTTATTTTTAAATAAGGACATAAAAGATACCAACTTATTATGGGGCTCGGCGCTATTTTCAGCGATAGTACTATCGGCCTTTATATTTTTTCTGAATAAGAGATTGACCAAGAAACTCTTTGCCAGATTGCTCGACCTGCCTGTTTTCAGAGAGGGGTCAAAACTCAGGAAACTCTACAACGCGCTTAACACGTATAAAGAACATAAGATAATAATCGCGCAATTGATAGGCATCTCCTTGCTTGCTCAACTGATAGCCGTAGTGGCCATATATATCATAATAAAAAGTCTTTCACAGGAGATGCCGTTCCTTACCCTGTTTTTGATAATACCGCTCGTTTCTGTGGCCTCGATGATGCCGTCGATAAACGGCCTCGGAGTCAGGGAAGGCGCCTTCGTTTATTTTTTAACAGAGTTCATAAGCAGGGAAAGCGCGGTGGCGGTATCTATATTGTATCTGGCGATCATACTGATTATGAGCCTTATCGGAGGGATCTTGTACCTGTTCTCCGGCAAACTATACAAACACGCTTTAAGGCGATAACGAGGAGGAACCACATGTTAGACAAGGAATTGCTCAAGATCTTAGCGTGCCCGAAATGCAAGTTCGCGGTGGAGCTAGAAGAAAATAAGATTGTTTGCAAAAACCCCGCCTGCGGGTTAAAATATCCGATTAGGGACGGTATACCGATCATGCTGATAGACGAGGCAGAGAAATAATATGGCGAAGATACTTGTGATACACGGCCCGAACTTAAATCTTCTGGGCGGCCGCGAGGTAGATATTTACGGCAAGTTCACTCTGCAGGAGATAAACGCCGAGTTAAAAAAAATAGCCAAGGCTGAGAAGGTCGACCTGGAGATATTCCAGTCGAACCATGAGGGCGAGATAGTGGAAAAGATAGGCAAGGCGAAGGGGAAGTTAGACTGCATCCTGATAAACCCCGCCGCTTATACGCATACATCGATCGCTATAAGGGACGCTATCTCGGCTGTCGCTATTCCGACGGTAGAAGTCCACATCTCCAATATTTATGCCCGGGAGGATTTCCGCCATACCTCGCTGGTTGCGCCTGTTGCCGTAGGGCAGGTCAGCGGTTTCGGCATGAATAGCTACAAGTTAGGCCTGAAAGCCGCAATAGATATAGCCAAAAGAAGACCGCGTTGAGATCCCGCATAGAAAGAGTTATAGTTACTCTCGTTAAAGAGCGCATAGATGCCTTTTTGATTACCAAAGCGGCGAACGTGCGTTATTTAAGTGGTTACAGTGGCGAGGATGCCATCCTCTTTATTACGCATAAGAGGCGGTTTTTTATCACCGATTCAAGGTATGCGTTGCAAGCGCGGAAGGACACCAAGGGTTTCACGGTTAAGATCATAAAGAGCACATTAACCGAGACTGTCAGAGATTTGGCGCGCGCACTTAAAGTTAGGCGGTTAGGGTTTGAATGCAATGACCTTACACATGCTCAACACGAACGCCTGGTAAGAACGCTTCCCGGAACTGAGATAGTTCCGGTCTCCGACATAATCGAGAAGCTCAGGCAGATAAAAGATGCCGGCGAGATACGCCTGATAAGAAGATCGGTCTCGATATTAGAGAGGTCCCTTATCCGCTTCAAGACAATGTTAATGCCCGGTCTTACCGAGCGCGATCTTGCCGCTGAGTTGGAACACTTTATCAAGGCCTCCGGCGGCGAGAAGAGTTCTTTTGATATAATAGTCGCCTCTGGCAGTAATTCCGCTTTCCCCCATGCCCGCCCAACCAACCGCAGGATCAAGTCTAATGACATGGTTTTATTGGACTTAGGCGTTGAGTGTGAGGGCTACAATTCCGACTTGACACGTGTATTCTTTTTGGGTAAAATTAATCCCAGAACCAAGAAGATTTATGGTATCGTAAAAGAGGCGAACAGGCGCTCCATAAAAGCAATCCGCCCCGGCGTAGAGATATTCAAGATCGACGAAATCGCGCGGGGCTTTATTCGTAAAAGAGGATTCGGCGCGTATTTCGGCCACGCGTTAGGCCACGGGATAGGGCTTGAGGTCCACGAGAGCCCTTCCATATCGGGCAGGAATCACACCGTATTAAAACCCGGGATGGTCTTTACAATCGAACCGGCTGTTTATTTACCGGGCCGGGGCGGCATTCGCATTGAGGATATGGTCTTGGTCACAAAGAAGGGATGCGAGGTATTGACAGATGGCATCTACAAGTGAGTTTAAGAGCGGCCTTACTATAAAATTAGAAGGACAACTGTATCAGATTATAGAATTCCAGCACGTTAAACCCGGCAAGGGCGGGGCGTTTGTCCGCACAAAAATGCGCAACTTGACCAACGGCAACGTCCACGAGAGGACTTTCAGGGCCGGAGACAAGGTCGAGGATGCTTTCATAGAGTATAAGAAACTACAGTTCATGTATTCCTCGGGAGAGGAGTACCATTTCATGGAAGAGAAGACCTTCGAGCAGTTTCAGATAAGCGCCGAACAGCTCGGCGATGTCACCCATTATCTCAAGGAAAATATGATAGTCAATGCCTCTTCCTACGAGGGCAAATTGATGAATGTCGAGGCGCCGATGTTCGTCGAGCTTAAGGTCGTGGAGGCCGAGCCGGGCCTGAAGGGCGATACCGCTAAGAGCGGGACAAAGTCCGTAAAGCTGGAGACCGGTTATACCATCCAAGTCCCTTTATTTATAGAAGTAGGAAACGTCTTGAAGATCGATACCCGTACAGGCGAGTATGTCGAGAGGGTATAAGCAAGCCCTAAAGGGGGTAAAATGAACGTCAAGGAACTTAAAGAGATGATAGCCCTTATGAACGAGAACGGGCTCGTTGAGATCGAGATCGAGAGAGAAGGCCAAAGGATCAGGATAAAAAAAGGTATGGCGGGTATTCCGGAGGAGACACAGGAGAAATATATAATTCAGCCGGCTGCCGCGATATCTGCCGCGCCGGTCTCGAAAGAGACGGCGCCTTCGGAAGCCAAACGCATCGAGATAAAGGCCCCTATGGTCGGGACATTTTACAGGGCGCCCGCGCCCGATGCCCCGCCGTTTGTCGAAGTAGGAAATGATATAGAACCGGGACAGGTTATCTGTATAATCGAAGCGATGAAACTGATGAACGAGATTAAGTCCGAGGTCAAAGGCAAGATCGTCGATATAGTTGTCGAGAGCGCGCAGCCGGTAGAGTTCGGCCACGTGCTCTTTTTAATCGAGCCCGCACAATAAAAAATGTTCTCCAAGATATTAATCGCGAATAGGGGAGAAGTGGCCCTCAGGATCATAAGGGCCTGCAAGGAACTAGGCATAAAATCCGTCGCCGTGTATTCGGAGGCGGACAAAGATTCTTTACATGTGAAATTTGCCGATGAGGCGATATGTATCGGTGCCGCCTCGCCGCAAAGCAGTTATCTGAATATCCCCAGTATAATCAGCGCGGCAGAGATAGCGGATGTCGAAGCGATACACCCCGGCTATGGATTCTTGGCTGAGAACGCCCATTTTGCCGAGGTCTGCGACTCCTGCCAGATCAAGTTTATCGGCCCCACGCCAGAGGCGATGCGTCTGATGGGGGACAAGATGGCCGCCAAGGATACGATGAAGAAAGCCGGCCTTCCCATAATCCCCGGCAGCTTGTCTCTCGTAAAAGATAAAGACGAGGCGCTGAAGGTCGCGCATAAATTACAGTATCCCGTTATAGTAAAAGCGGCGGCCGGCGGCGGAGGCCGCGGAATGCGTATAGCGCATAACGATATAAGGCTTGTAAGCGTCCTTATGACTTGTCAGGCCGAGGCGGAAGCGGCGTTCGGCAGCCCGGATGTCTATATTGAGAAATATGTAAGTAACCCGCGACACGTCGAATTTCAGATAGTGGCGGATAAGTATGGGCATGTGGTCCATCTCGGAGAGAGGGACTGCACCATTCAAAGGCGGCATCAAAAATTACTTGAGGAATCGCCGTCGCCGGCGATAGATTCAAAATTAAGGAAGAAGATGGGAGAGGCCGCGGTCCGCGGCGCAAAGTCGGCCAATTATACCAATGTCGGGACTGTAGAGTTCCTCTTGGATGAGCGCGGCAATTTCTATTTTATGGAGATGAATACGAGGATACAGGTCGAACATCCTGTTACCGAGATGGTCACGGGCATAGATTTAGTCAAAGAGCAGATAAGGATCGCGGCGGGAGAAAGGCTGTCTTTTGACCAGGACGATATAAAGATCGACGGCTGGGCGATAGAATGCCGGATCAACGCGGAAGACCCGGACAAGGGTTTTTTACCATGCCCCGGAAAGGTCTCTTTTTTTCATGCGGCCGGCGGGCCGCGCGTGCGGGTCGATTCCCATGTCTATCAGGGTTACGAGATAACCCCATATTACGATTCAATGATCGCCAAGCTGATAACCCACGGGAGGAACCGCGCCGAAGCCATACAGATCATGCAGCGTGCGCTCTCCGAATTTACGATAGAGCCGATAAAGACGACGATAGATTTCCATAAACGCGTCATCGCTGACCCGGATTTCCTGCGGGGGCAGGTGACGACCGAGTTCGTAGCGAAGATGATGGGCGAAAAGGAGGTTACGCAATGAACATATTAAACAGGATAACGATGCTGTTTTTTCTCGTGATATTTGTAGCCATAGGATTATTTTTGCTTCTGGTCTCGGCCAAATTCATACAAAGCGAGCCGCTCTTAAACGCCCTCGATTATATTTACGCCTCTATGAACTTAAGGGTAGGTGTCGCTGTCGTCGGCGGCTTGTTGATCTTAATCTCGATAGCCGCATATCAGTTTACCGTCGCCCGGATAGAACGTCAGAAGAATATAGCGTTCAATAATCCCGACGGACAGGTTACCATTTCGTTATCGGCTATAGAGGAATTCATAAAGCGCATCGGATCCTCTCTTCCTGAGATCAAGGAATTGAAGTCGGATTGCATTGCCACAAAGAAAGGGATAGATATTTCAACAAGGGTTATATTTTGGTCTGACGCGAATATCCCGGAGGCGACCGAGAAGATCCAGGGCCTGATCAGGTCGCGCATTCAGGAGATGCTGGGGATCGACGAGCCCATTATAGTGAAGGTGCATGTCACGAAGATAGCGGCACGTCAGGAACCGAGGCAATCCAAGAAGGAAAAGGATAAGGATAAAGAAGACCTGCGTATGCCGTTTAGCGGGATGGAGTACAGGAACGACTGACACATAAAAAATAAAGGAGGAAGTTCGAGTGAAGAGGTTGGGAGTCTTGACGGGCGGCGGCGACTGCCCGGGTTTAAATCCGGTTATCAGGGCGGTGGTCAGGAAAGCGTTTCAAGAAGGATATGAAGTGCTTGGGATAAAGTACGGCTGGAAGGGCCTGATAGAAGGTGAAGTCATGCCTTTGGACTTACGTTCCGTATCCGGGATATTGCCGAAAGGCGGGACGATCTTAGGGACATCGCGGACCAATCCGTATAAAAAGGAAGGCGGTGTAGAGCAGGTCAAGGATAATTTCAAGAAGTTAGAATTGGACGCGCTTATCGCGATAGGCGGCGAGGACACTTTGGGTGTCGCCAATAAATTGGCAAAGGAAGGATTGAAGATAGTCGGCGTGCCGAAGACCATAGACAATGACTTAAGTGGGACCGATTTCACTTTTGGTTTTGATACGGCCGTCAATATCGTTACCGAGTCTATAGACAGGCTGCACACTACGGCCGAGAGCCATAACAGGATCATGGTCGTAGAGGTCATGGGACGCCATGCCGGTTGGATCGCGGTCCATTCCGGGATAGCCGGCGGTGCAGATGTCATCCTGATCCCCGAATTGCCGATAGATATCGACGAGGTATGCAGTAGCATCAGGAAACGCCACGAGCACGGGAAGAATTTTTCCATAGTGGTCGTAGCAGAAGGCGCGACATTTAAGAATGACAAAGAAATCTTGTCGACCGAAAAACTGGATGAATTCGGACACGTAAGGTTAGGGGGAATAGGCCAGGCCCTCGGCGAATTGATAGAGAAGAAGACGGGCTTTGAGACGAGAGTGACTGTCTTGGGACATATACAGCGAGGCGGAAGCCCCACCGCTTTTGACAGGGTCTTGGGCACAAGGTTCGGAGTCAAGGCGGTTGAATTGGTCAAAGAAGGCAAATTCGGAGAGATGGTGAGTCTTAGGGGCAACAAGATCGTCTCCGTTCCCATAGAAAAGGCGGTAGGGACGTTAAAGACCGTAGATATGGACCTGTACAATATAGCGAAGGTATTCTTTGGTTAAATATGAAAAATAAAATAGAAGAGATAATCGAGGAGAGTATAGCTGTTAAGAAGGACCTGGTAAAGTCACAGTCAGGGTCGATAGAAAAAGCGGCTAAGGCTATGATAAGCGCTCTCAAGGCCGGCGGGAAGATAGTTATTTTCGGAAACGGCGGCAGCGCCGCCGACAGTCAGCACATAGCTGCCGAATTGGTCGGCAGATTTCTGAAGGAAAGAAAAGGCCTGCCCGCGATCGCGCTTACGACAAACACCTCGATACTGACCGCGATAGCCAACGACTATTCATATAACCAGGTCTTCTCGCGGCAGGTGGATGCCTTAGCGGAAAAGAATGATGTGGCAATCGGGATCTCTACAAGCGGCAAGGCGGCGAACGTCATCGAGGCGATCGAGTTTGCGAATAAAAAAGGACTGGTGACGATCGCCTTGACCGGCGGAGACGGCGGAGGGCTTGCCAAAGTGGCAAAGATTTCAATCATCGTCCCTTCCAGATCTACTCCCAGGATACAAGAATCTCACGTCACGATAGGGCATATCATCTGCCAACTCGTAGAGGACGCCCTGTGAAGATAGTTCCCTTTTCTAAAGTCGTGGCCTTAGCCTCATCGTTGAGGGCAAAGAAGAGACGCATCGTATTCACCAACGGTTGTTTTGACATCATCCACGCCGGGCACATAAAATATCTTGAGAGAGCCAAGGCCCTCGGCGATGTCCTTATCGTCGGCATAAACAGTGACTCCTCGGTAAAAAAGATAAAGGGGCCGTCGAGGCCGGTCGTCAGGCAGGGCGACAGGGCGGCGATCGTAGCGGCGCTCAAACCCGTTGATTATGTCTCGATATTCAATGACGCAATCCCGATAAAACTGATAAAAGCCATAAAGCCGGATGTACTGGTCAAGGGCGCCGACTGGCGATTAAATAGCATAGTCGGCGGCGATTTCGTGAAGTCATACGGCGGCAAGGTAAAGGCGGTCTCTTTGGTAAAAGGCAGGTCTACCTCTAACCTGATACGCAAGATAGTAGACATATTTAAATGAGGCAGAAGGTATATAGGATAATCGACGCAAATCTTAACAGGTCGCGGGAAGGGTTAAGGGTTTGCGAGGAGATAGCAAGATTCGTCCTTGATGATAAACGCCTTACAGAAGAGTTCAAGGGCCTGCGCCACAAGATAACGGATTGCATAAAATTTTATCCGGCGCGATTACAGGATATCATCTCGGCGCGCGATTCGGGCAGGGATGTGGGCAGAGGCAGGCAGCCAATGGAGCAGAGGAGGAAGGATTGGAAAGGGATCTCTTTGGCTAATATGGAGCGCGTCAAAGAATCTCTGCGCGCCCTTGAAGAATTTTCGAAACTCATCGATAGCAGGATAGCGGACAGGTTTAAGAGACTCCGGTTTAAGGCCTATGAAGCCGAGAAGAAATTGACCGCGAGGTTTTAGGTCTTGATAGATTTTAAGCTCTACGTGATTATTGACAGGAAGTCCTCCGGGGGGCGCGATCTGGTGTATCTCGCGCAAGAGGCAATAAGCGGTGGCGCGGATATAATACAGTTACGCGACAAAGATACATCTGCTTCTGAGATCTTGAAGGTTGGCCGCGTGATTCGTGACCTGACCCATAAGAAGAAAATCCCCTTCATTATAAATGACAGGGTGGATATCGCGGTAGCCCTTGATGCTGACGGCGTCCATTTGGGTCAAGACGATCTGCCAATCGAAGCCGCGCGTTCGATGATGGGAAGCGAAAAATTAATCGGCCTGTCTACCCATTCGCTTCCGCAGGCGCTTGATGCCGAGAAGAAAGGCGCGGATTATATAGGAGTGGGGCCTATCTTTTCTACCCCCACAAAACCGGATTATAGGGCCGTCGGAATAGATTTGATTAGGGAAGTAAGAGATAAGATTAAGATACCGTTCGTCGTAATCGGCGGTATAGGCGAATCGAATATCGATGAGGTCATCGCGGCGGGGGCAAGGCGCGTTGCGGTCGTAAGGGCGGTCTGTGGCGCTAAAGATGTCAGAGTCGCGGCCGAAAGATTAAAAGAAAGACTTAAGAATATATGACTCAGTTAGAATATGCCAAGAGAGATAGATTGACACCTGAGATGAGGGCTGTGGCCCGCTCCGAAGGTATGGACCCCAAGAGGCTGCTTAAGGAAGTGGCTGCAGGCAGGATCGTCATCCCATCCAATCGCATTAGGAAGAAATCCAAACTTTGCGGTATCGGCCAAGGGTTAAGGACGAAGGTAAACGCGAATATAGGGACTTCCGCGGATCTATCGAATCTAAACGCCGAACTTAAGAAATTAAAGGTGGCGGTAGAATACGGCGCGGATACAATAATGGATCTCTCGACAGGCGGGGATTTAAAGAGGATACGCAGGGCGATGCTCAAGGCCTCACCCGTTCCTTTGGGAACCGTGCCTATCTACGAAGTCGCCGTAATGGCGGAGAAAGAAAAAAGGCAGATACCATCTATCGGGGCGGACGAGATGTTCGCGGTCTTAGAAGAACAAGCTAAGGAGGGCGTCGATTTTTTTACCATCCATTGCGGTGTCACGATGGAGACGGTCGAGCGCCTTAAAAAGGAAGGCAGGGTCGTTGATGTCGTAAGCAGGGGCGGAGCGATATTGATTGAATGGATGGCTCATAACGGCAGCGAAAACCCGTTCTACGAAGAATTTGAGAAGGTCTTGGATATCGCGAGGAGATATGACATTACATTAAGTCTCGGAGACGGGATGAGGCCCGGTTGCCTGGCGGACGCGACAGACAGGGCGCAGGTCCAAGAATTGATAATTTTGGGTGAACTCGCCAAGAGGGCCAGAGATGCCGGCGTTCAGGTAATGATCGAAGGCCCCGGCCATGTCCCCTTAAACCAGATAGAGTCAAATATATTGTTAGAGAAAGAGATTTGCCAAGGGGCGCCGTTTTATGTTTTGGGTCCCTTGGTGACCGATATCGCGCCCGGTTATGACCACATCACATCCGCTATCGGCGGGGCACTGGCGGCTTCTTACGGAGCCGATTTCATATGTTATGTGACGCCGTCGGAACATTTAGGGCTTCCTTCGATTGCTGACGTCAAGACTGGTGTCGTAGCGGCGAGGATAGCTGCCCACGCCGCGGATATAGCCAAAAATGTAAAAGGGGCGTTAGATTGGGACATATCCATGTCCATGGCGCGCAAGAAGAGAGACTGGCCGCGGCAGTTTAAACTCGCCATTGATCCCGCCGTCGCGCGGGAATATCGCAAGCGTTCCAGGCCGGCTTCTAAGGATGTCTGTACGATGTGCGGCCAGTATTGTTCAATGAAGATATCGGATAAATACTTGAGATAAAAAATGTCATTACTAGTCGTGGGCTCGATAGCATTGGATTCCGTAAAGACCCCTTTCGGCAAGGTGGAGGAGGCACTCGGTGGTTCCGCGGTATTTTTTTCATATGCCGCAAGTTTTTTTAGTCCGGTCCGGTTGGTCGGCGCCGTCGGTTCGGATTTTCCCAAGTCCCATATCGCTATACTTAGGGACAGGGGGATAGACCTGAAAGGCCTGACCATCAATGACGGAAAGACATTCCGATGGAAGGGTGATTACGGCTACGATCTGAACGTCGCACATACCATTTATACTCACTTGAATGTCTTCGCGGATTTTAAACCCGTCATCCCGATTGACTATCGCGATTCCAGGAGCGTATTCTTGGCGAACATAGACCCGGATTTGCAAAAGGATGTCTTAAGACAGGTGGAGCGACCCAAGCTTGTCGCCTGCGATTCCATGAATTATTGGATCGAGAATAAACACAGGCAATTAAAAAGGTTGATTAAGGACGTCCATATATTTTTCGCTAACGATACCGAGGTGCGCGAGTTCTCCGGAGAGCACAATCTCCTTAAGGCCGCCAGATATATATTTTCTTGCGGCCCTAAAATTGCTATAATAAAAAGAGGCGAACACGGTGTTCTTTGCGCCTCCCGTAATTTTATGTTTTCTTATCCGGCGTATATCCTGGAGGACCCTTTTGACCCGACTGGCGCGGGCGATACCTTTGCCGGAGGGTTTATGGGATACTTAAGCAGGACAAACAGATTGAATGAATTAGCCTTGCGCAAAGCGTGCGCTTACGGTACAATTTTAGCGTCCTATGTTGTTGAGGATTTCAGCATAAAGCGCCTCCTGCGATTGAAGCCGAGAGATATAACGGAGAGATATAAGAAGTTCAAGAAGCTGATAAAGTGTTAGAAGCGCAGGCGGGTGTAGTTCAGTTGGTAGAACGTCAGCTTCCCAAGCTGAATATCGTGGGTTCGAGTCCCATCACCCGCTCCATTGAATAAAAACCTAGCGGCCTTTATATGTTTTATTTGAGAATAGTCAGCGCAGCGATTTTTATCTTTATATTGGGAGGTTGCGCAAGAGCGCCTGTCGTCTCGCCTCCGAGAGAAGTTACGCCGACCGTCAAGAGGGAACAGGGCATATATCATAAGGTCGTTAAAGGCGAGACGCTGTGGCGGATCTCAAAGAATTACGGCGTCGAACTGGAAAAGGTAATTTCCTCAAATGGCCTTAGTGATGCAGAGCGCATCGAGGTCGGTCAAATGATCTTTATTCCGTCGGCGAGCAGGCCGGCAGAAAGCAAAGTTCCCGGGACGGCTGTTCATTCTAAAGAAGATTTTATCTGGCCCCTCAAGGGCAGGGTGATATCATCGTTCGGAGAACGTCAGGGGATCACTCCCAATAAAGGCATTGATATCCAAGCGAGCGCCGGAGTACCGGTCGTCGCCGCAAGAAGCGGCAGAGTGATATTTTCCGAGGATAAACTGAGAGGCTATGGCAAGACCGTCATACTGGACCACGGAGACGGCTATCAGACAGTTTACGCGCATAACTCGGAGATCCTTGTCAAGATAGGCGAAAGAGTAGCGCAGTCTGACGCCATCGCTAAGGTGGGTTCGACGGGCAGGAACCAGACGCCGTATTTACATTTCGAGATCAGGAAGGGGCACAAGCCCCATAATCCGTTTCATTATTTGCCGTAAGGTTTTATCTATAATGTTATTAGATCCCGCGAGAGGAAATAATTTTTTCGGCAGAGGCGAGCTGCTTGAGTTGCTGAAAAAACGCGTCGATGGTTTGCGATATGGTTATCGCCAGAACATCGCCATCATCGGGCCGTCTTATTACGGAAAGACATCCGTAATCTACCGCTTCATGGATAGCCTGTCTTTTAAGGATGTCATCCCGGTCTATATCGAAGTAAAACCCCATGGCTTCCCCAATTTTGCGGAAAAATTTATCTCAACGCTTCTCTTCAAATATCTGACTAATATCGAATATAAGATAGAGGATGCCAAGGAATTGATGCCGATTGCCTCCGAGAGGATGCCAAAGACCGCAAGGGCGATAAAAGCGATAGAGGCGCTGATAAAGGGCGGCAAGATATCTCAAGCGTATTCCGCTATGTTTGAGCTGCCGGCGATGGCCCATGCCGAGACATCCCTGCGCCCCATAGTCATAATCGATGAATTTCACCGGATAGGGGATTTTGGCATCGATAACGCATTCGCGGTACTGGGCAAGTATATAATGCTTCAGAAGGACACGATGTATATAGTGACATCTTCCCAGATAAACCAAGCCAGGGAGATACTTTCAGAGAAACTATCGTTGTTGTTTGGCAATTTTGAGACATGTGAACTGGAGACATTCGATGCCTCGAGCGCGGTCGATTTCATTAATTTCAGGGTTTGCACGAATACTTTGCCGAAGCAATTCATCAACTTTTTGGTCGCCTTTACCGGCGGCCATCCTTTTTATCTGGACAGCATCCTCCTTAACCTCGATGATAATCTAAGCGCTGCCTCAAGGGATAATCAGATAGACGCCATAACAAAGACGTTCGCCGAGATCCTCTTCGATTCCAAGGGAATCCTAAATCAGCATTTCGCTAATGTGGTCTCGGAGCTGGAAAAAGTAGACGAGCGGTATGTTCCAATCCTTCTTGCCGTCGCAAACGGCAACAAAAAGGCCCAATCTATATCGACGGCATCGCGTCTGAAAGCGCCCGAATTAAATCCGCTCTTAGGCAGACTTATCGATTTCGGCTGGGTGGTAAAACATGGCGTATTCTATTTAATCCGCGACAAAGTCTTTGAGTTCTGGTTGAGGAACGTGCATCAGAATAAAGAATATCTGCTGGATGTCGGTTATGAACCGAAGATATCAAAATTCAATCTGGAGATAAAGGAATACCTGAATAAATATGCCGAGGCGTCCAAGCAGGATTATATTCAACGGATATCCGAACTTTTTATTTCTTTTGACGGAGAACTTGTCGAGATAGATAAAAGAAGTTTCAGATTTCCCGGTTTTAATACGGCAGATGTGCATCATACGGAGACAGGCGGCGTATCATACCTGTTTTTATCCAATACCGAGTGCCTTTGGGCTTTTTTAATAGGACTTACTGCCCTGAGGGAGAGCGATATAACGGATTTTCTGAGTTATTGTAAACAGCAGAAGAAAGATGTCAAGCGGAGGATTATGATCTCGCCGTCCGAGATGGATGCGAATACCAAACTGATAGCGAAAGAAGCAAAGACGTGGATCTGGGCCCTGAAGGAGCTAAATGAATTAGTAGATATCGCCGGAAAGCAAAGGATGGTCTTGTTTGATGTAAGCAAGGCGGTATCGCAGGAAACGGCGGCCGACGACATAGGCGGTGTGGAGACAGCTTAAAAGATGAAGATAGGCGTAATATCCGATACGCACATACCGAGGATGGCCAGAGATATCCCCAAGGCCGTATACGACGGTTTTAAAGAGGTCGATTTGATATTGCATGCGGGCGATCTGGTCGAAATAAAATTCCTCGAAAAATTAAGAAAATTTAAAAAGACTGTCGCCGTTTCCGGTAATATGGATTCTAAGGAGATCACGGCCGTTCTGAAACCGAAAGAAATAATCGAAGCGGGAAATTTTCGGATCGGCCTGATCCACGGATGGGGCCCGCCTGAAGGATTGGCGGAACGGATACTTGCGGAATTCAAAGGAGAAAAGGTTGACTGTATCGTATTCGGACATTCCCATCACCCGATAAATGAGACAATAAAAGGGATATTATTCTTTAATCCCGGCAGCGCATCAGACAAGATATTTACGCCCTATAATTCTTATGGCATTTTAGAGATAACCGATAAGATAACGGGAAAGATCATAAAATTACAGGAGAACGTTTGATGGATAAGCTCTGGGCGCCTTGGAGGTCCAAATATATAACCAAGGTGGGCTCTATAAAAGGATGTATATTTTGCTCCAAACCCAAATCTAAAAAAGACAGAACGAATCATATAGTATGTCGCAGCCGGCATTCGTTCTCTATCCTTAATATCTATCCCTATAATAACGGCCATATGATGATCGTCCCTTATCGGCATGTCAATGATATAGCCAAATTAAACGATGAAGAGATCCTTGATCTTATGCATCTCTTGAAGAGTTCGCAGGAACTTCTCTCGAAGACGATGCATCCCGACGGGTATAATATAGGGGCAAACATCGGCAGGGCTGCCGGCGCCGGACTAAAAGACCACGTGCATATCCATCTGGTGCCGCGCTGGATAGGAGATTCGAATTTTATGCCCGTCTTTACCTCTACCAAAGTGATTTCTGAGTCACTGGATGCCCTCTACGGCAGATTGAAAAAATGTTCACGCGCCGGGAAATAGAAGAAATAGAGATAAAGATCCTCGCGCCGTATGCGATGAAAGCGAGGCACACAAAGGGCAGGGTCTATAAAGAAGAGGAACATCCTTACAGGACCTGTTATCAACGCGACAGGGACAGGATCATCCATTCAACGGCATTCCGCCGGCTGGAATACAAGACTCAGGTATTTGTGAATCATGAAGGCGATTACTACCGCACGCGCCTTACCCATACCCTCGAGGTCGTGCAGATCGCCGTTTCGATCGCGCGCGGCCTCGGTTTAAACGGGGACTTAGCGGAAGCCGTGGCATTAGCGCACGACATCGGCCATCCGCCATTCGGCCATTCGGGCGAAGAAGAGCTTCATGTATTGATGAAAGACCACGGCGGTTTCGATCATAACCTGCAGGGCTTGAGAGTGGTAGACCTGCTTGAAGAAAGATACCCCGATTTCAGGGGGTTAAATCTAAGCTGGGAGGTCAGGGAAGGGATTAATAAACATTCCACTCCCTATGACCACTCCAGCAAACTGGTAGAGTTAGAGCCCGATAAATCTCCGACGCTGGAGGCTCAAATCGTCGATCTTTCCGACGAGATCGCCTATGACAACCATGACCTGGACGACGGTCTGACATCCGGACTTATCAAGGAAGAGGAATTGCGCGAGATACCGTTGTGGAGGGATATACACGATAAGATAAACACCAGATATCCCGGCCTGAAAGGCCAGATAAGGAAATACCAGATCATAAGAGCCCTTATAAATACAGAAGTAACGGACCTTATCACGGAATCCGAGAAGAGGATAGGAGAGTTTAAGATAAAGACATCGGAGGACGCCAGAGAGGTATCGCAGAGAATCATCCTCTTCTCGCAAAAATTGCTTGAGGAGAGAAAAGCGCTCAAGAAATTCCTCTTTGATAACCTGTATATGCATCATAAGGTGGTGAGGATGGCTGATAAATCCCGCAGGTTTATACGTGAACTTTTTAACGTATACCTCTCAAACCCCGAGCAGCTGCCTCCTACCAGCAAGGGCCGCCTAGGCGCGGAAGGTCCCCATCGTGTTGTCTGTGATTATATAGCGGGGATGACGGATAGATACGCCTTAGACGAGTATATAAAGTTATTTAACCCATACGAAAGGATGCGATGAGAAGCCGCTCGATTTACATAGTTCTTTTTATCGCGATAGTCATAACCGTTCTTTATTCGCCGCTGACCTCGTATCTGCTTAAAGACTTTATCACTTCCCGCATGGAGAAGACTCTTGATATGACCATAGCCTTCGGGAAGGCACGCTTTGAATTTCCGGCGCAATTGATGGTCTCGGATGTAAAGGCTTTGGATAAAAACGGCACGGCACTTACGGCCCAACGGGCGTATTTTCAGCTAGATACCTCAAAGATCATTAAAGCCAACGCAGTCTTGAACTGTGAACTCAAGAATGTCGGGATTAGTTCCGGCCTATGCAATTCCTTGAACGGTCTTCTAAAACCGCTTGGAGTGCCTGCACAGGATATTTATAGGTTTGATAACATAAGCGCGATAATAATGATGAAGAAGGGCTCTTTTGAGGTTCATGGCCTGAATGCCGTCGGCCCCGATTTTAAGATATTAGGGGAATTTACCCGCTTTAAGGACAAAAAGGTAGATTATGATATAGAGTTCAAGATAAATAAACAAGTTTTGGGGGCGCAGGAAGGCAAAAAGAACCAGTTACTTGCGGATGAGGATACGCAGGGCTGGCATTCGGTCAAACTCTCGGTGAAAGGGGATCCCCACAAGCCTTCCAGTATATCTTTTTCGACGGGAGCCGTAAAATTAGAAGTCAAATCCGCTCCTGCGCCGTCGGAGTAAAAAGTAATTGTATTTTTATTCCCCTTATGATAAAATAAAAACTCTACGGGGTATTTTATGACACCAGTAAACGCACAGAAGCAACAGGAATTATTCGAAGAGTTCGTAATAAGAGAGAAGAGGAAAGGCAAGCTTTTCGGGGCCTTCAAGTTCAAGAAACCGATCTTTCCGCAACAGCGTCTGACATTCTCCTTTTCTTATGAGACCTTGATTATAGCGCTGATAGGCGTTGTATTGAGCGCCAGTATACTTTTTTCTTTGGGGGTAGAGAGGGGCAGGAGCCTGGAGTTCTCTTCGGCTATTTCTTCTCCCGGAGCGATCCAGCCGGTGACCGAGACGACAGCGAGCGAGATAAAGATCTCCCCGGCCAATGCCGTCATAGAACAATCCGCGGAAGTTCAGAAAGAGGCAACGGTTAAGCCGGAGAAGAAACAGGAAGTCGTAAAGACCGCTCCTTCTGCCGCAGCAGACAAGCCGTTTACGATTCAAGTCGCATCCTATAAGACACGCAATCTCGCCGAGAAAGAATTGACGCGCCTGAAGAACAAAGGTTATTCTTCGGATATCCTAAAGAAGGGCGATTATTTTATCCTCTGTGTGGGTTCGTACGCGAAAAAGGAATTAGCCAACCAAGCGCTTCCGTATTGGGAGCGGCGGTATAAAGATTGTATCGTAAGAAAACGTTAAAAAGCAAGGAGAGCAAATAATGTCGATCCATCCCAGTTTGAGGCCGGCTAAGGGCAAGGGCCATAGATCCGTATTCAAGAGGTTTGAGCGGGTAAAGATGCTGTTGGATAAGGATAAATGGAGGGAAGGGGTATCGGTCTTTGGTCTGCCCAAGGTCAAATCGATAAAGATCAAGGTAAAGAAAGAAAAGGTCGAGAAACCCGCAGCTGAAGCCGCCGCGGCACCGGTTGCCGGAGCGCCCGCCGCCGCAGCGCCGGCCGGAGCAAAACCTCAGGCAGCGCCAGCCAAGAAAGAACAACAGAAGTCTTAATGCCAGTCGTAAAATTCAAAATGAACCCCACGATCGTTAGTTTGGGAGACCGAAGTTATAAGATCCTCATCGAAAATAGCCTCAAGATGTTACCGCGGAAATTGAAATCCCTGAATTTGGGGACGGACGCGGTATTAATAACAAATCCAAAAATAAATTCATTGTTCGGGAAAAGCGTTCGATATTACCTTAAGGGTTCCGGCCTTAGGGTAAGTCCGGTATTAGTACCCGATTCCGAAAGAGCGAAATCCGTAAAAGAGGCGGTCAAGCTTTTAGGCGCGATCTCCAAGATCGACGGCAAGGGGAAGAGGCTTTGCGTCATCGCTCTGGGCGGCGGTGTTGTCGGTGACTTAGCGGGCTTTGTCGCTTCAATATATAAACGCGGCATTCCGTATATCCAGATACCGACTACTTTGCTGGCGCAGGTAGATTCTTCGATAGGCGGGAAAGTAGCGATAGATTTGACTACCGGGAAAAATCTGACCGGCTCCTTCTATCAGCCGAGGCTCGTTTATATAGACATATCGTTTATCAAGGGTTTGTCGCGGCGTGATTTCATTTCCGGAATGGCGGAGATCATAAAATACGGCGTAATAAAGGACAAGGCGCTTTTTAATTACCTTCGCGATAACAGATCCGCGATATTAAGGCGCGAGACGAAGGCTCTCAAGGAGATAATAGCAAGGTGCGCGAAGATAAAAGCCGATATCGTATCTAAAGACGAGAGAGAACGTAAATCAATAAGGACGATATTGAATTTCGGGCATACGGCAGGCCATGCCATAGAGACTGCCTTCGGCTACTCCGGATTCTATTCTCACGGGGAGGCGGTAGGCTTGGGTATGATCGTCGCCGCGCGGATATCAAACCGCATGGGACATCTTTCCGTCGCAGACCTTCTTAAGATCGAAGAGATGATCGGGTCTTTCGGTCTGCCTACCAAGATAAAAAGAGTAGATACCCGCAAGATAATGAGATCGTTGGCCTACGACAAGAAATTTATACATGGTATAACCAGGTTTGTCCTTCCCGTCAGGGTAGGGAGAGTCATAATAAAAGAGCGCATATCCGAAGAGATGATACGTCAGGAATTGAACAGGCTATCCCTCAAAACAACGCCCGCCGATGACCGATAGAGCACGGATCATAGACCTAAAGGATTTTCAACGCCTGCTCCGTTATAATTTCAGGAACAGAAACCTGCTGGATCAGGCGTTAACCCATCGCTCTTATGCTTTCGAACACCCTCGGGAAAGGACCATAGACAACGAACGCCTCGAGTTCTTAGGGGACGCGGTGTTGGGATTGGCTATAAGTGATTATATCTACAGGCAGCTTCCCGATTGCCAGGAAGGAGAGATGACGAGGATAAGGTCCATGCTCGTTGGCAGGACTACTTTGGAAAATCTGGCAAGGCGGCTTGCGGTAGGCGGGCTGCTCCTTTTAGGGAAGGGTGAGGCGGCGGGCGGCGGCGCTGACCAGCCCAGCAACATCGTAGGGGTTTATGAGGCGATAATAGGGGCGATTTATCTCGACGGCGGCTTTAAGAAGGCAAATAATTTTATAGAATTTCATTTCAAGGAAGAGATTAAAAAGGTATTTGAGGGCGGCGCAAAGAAAGATTATAAGTCCATCCTGCAGGAATATACTCTAAAGGAGTATAAAGCGCCTCCGAGATATGCCGTCATATTTGAGGAAGGCCCCGACCATAGGAAGCATTTTGAAGTGGCCGTTTCCTTCGGTGGTATGATACGCGGCAAAGGGGAGGGGAAGAACAAGAAATCAGCACAGCAGGACGCCGCGTATGAAGCTCTCTTGAATACGGGTTTACTTGACAAATCTTAACAGGAGAAGTAAAATCAAATAAAAAAGGGCTGAACAACGATGAAGATCAGGCGATTTAATATTAAAGACCAGGGGCAGGTTAAAAAGCTCATTACCGGTATTTTGGCAAATGATTTTGCGATGGACCAGAAGGCCTATCCGCATTCCGACTTGGACTCTATATCCAAGGTATACGGCGGCGCGAGAGAGGTATTTTTCGTCGGTGAGAATGAAGGTCATATAATAGGGACGGCCGCCGTAAAAGAGGAGTCTGGGGATATCGCGATCTTAAGGAGACTTTTTATAAGTCCTAAGTACCGTGGAAAGGGCTATGGCCGCCTTTTGATAGGAAAGGCTTTGGATTTTTGCAGGGAAAAAGGATATCATGAAGTCATCTTTCACGCTTCCAATGCGATGAAGGCCGCTATGGGACTTTGCATGATCAAGGGATTTAAGGAGAAGGAAAAGCTGGATTTAGGCGGGGTCAATATCATAAAGTTCACCTTAACCATTTGAGAATTATGTATGGGCGTATGTTCGGTTGACATCAGGGTCCGCTACCAGGAGACGGATAAATTCGGCATAGTCTACTATGCCAATTATTACGTTTGGTTTGAGATAGCGCGGACCGAATTTTTCAGGAGCGCGGGCCTGCCCTATGCCGAACTGGAAAAGAAAGGCATATATATCGTCGTTGTCAGTTCTTCCTGTCAGTATAAACAGCCGGCATATTATGACGACCAGATTACGATAAGGTCACGGATATCTTCCGTGATGAATACCAGTTTTACCTTTGAGTATGAAGTAGTAAAGGGTAAAGATCTTTTAGCCACAGGCAAGACGGTCCAGGCACTGGTCAATAAGGACAGAAAACCAGTAAAGATCCCCGAAGACATAAGAGAGGTTATAGAGAGGCGGGCTTAAGGTGTTCTGGAAGAGATCCGATAAGAAGGAAAAAAATTTAAAGAATCTCTCCGAGAAAGAGATACAGAAACAACTCTACGGCAATTACCTCGGCAAGGGCGGATACAAGCTCGAGGTCATGGACTCCGCCGCCATCGTTGAAGGGAAAGAGGAAAAACCGATAGAGGAAAAATTTGACAGCAAGATAAAGAAAGAAGTAGACGCGGAATTGAAAAGCCTGCAGGCCGAATTTAAACATCTTAAGGATGAGGTAAACAGGCTCAGAAGAGAGAAAGAGTCCTTAGCGCGCACGGAATTCTGGTTTAAGCCGCCTTTTCTAAAGGTGAAACATCTTATAATCATCGGTTCGGCCGTCGTCCTCTTGGCCGTCATGGTCGCCTCCGTCTTTACGGTGAAGTTTATAATTAAAGAGGTCAGGGAAGGAAAAGTATCGGGGGCGGCAAGGATCGAATCGGCGCCCGCGAAGGTCTATACTATCCAGGCCTATACCACCTCCAAAAAGGAAGACGCGCAGAACGCGATGCGGCTTCTTTCTTCCAAGAAGATATTGTCTGATTTGAAGGAGATAAAGTCTGCTTCAGGAAAGAGCAAATACATTATCTATGCGGGCGAATATCTGGACAAAAAAGAAGCGAATAAGACAGTCCAACGATTAAGGAAAGAAAGGCAGTTCAGGGATTCCTTCGTACTTACCAAACCTCAGTAGACCCGGAGGGTGAATATTTCGCCGGATGCCTCGTTTCGCAACTCCACCTTATCGTTGTAGATCTTCACGATTTTCGCGCCATTTATCGATGCGCCTTCTTCGACTATCTTATTGTCGATGATCGCGGCGGGTTTTCCTATCCCGGAGACTATGCCGTTTAATGTAAGCCTCGGATTGAGGGGCTTTATCTTGAAGATATTGACCGGCGTATAACCTTCGGCTGTCGGCGCCGGTTTTTCGGTTAAAGTGAGACTTGTCGGTTGGGCTTGCGGTTCGGTTTTTTCCGCTACCGGAAGATTCCATTCTCTAAGCAGAAAGAAGAGCAGGAAACCGCTGATTGCTATTATCGCCAGAGAAATGAGCGTAGGCCTGGTTAGCCGGGGAAGGCTCAAATCCGGCGTTTGAATTTCCGGTTTTTCCGTCTCTATTGTTTCGGTGGGAATTTCTTTTGTGACTTTTTTTAATGCCTCTAAGATTATGCTCATATTTTTACGCACCCCTCAATTTCCTCGACCGCATGTTTTATCATATCCATTGATATATTTTTAGTCTCCGTCACGAACCCCAGCAGTAACGCCCTGTCGCAGACCAGATTTATCAACCGCGGTATGCCTCCGGAGTATTCGTATATTTCGCTTATGGCATCAGGATCGAATTTAATGTTTCCGTCCGAACCGGCGACATGCAGGCGGTGATAAATATAGGCGTCTATCTCCATCCTGTCTAAGGGCAGTATATGGTATCTTACCGCGATCCTCTGTCTTAATTGTTCAAGTTCAGGCGAGTCAAGTTTCACCCTTAATTCCGGCTGCCCTACCAGGATTATCTGGATCAGTTTTTCTTTATCGGTCTCGAGGTTTGATAATAACCTTATTTGTTCAAGCTGGGCGGCCCTTAGATTCTGAGCCTCGTCTATGATAAGGACGACGTTATATCCCAGTTTAAGCTGCTCGATCAAATACCTGTTTAATTCCGAGAGTATATTGATCTTGGTCTTGGGCTTGATCAGGAGGCCAAAGTCCCCCGCTATCGCGGACAAAAGTTGGACCTCAGGCAGGTTCGAGTTTAAGATGAAGGCGGTCCTTGCTCTTTCGTCGAGTTGGGTCAAGAGCGCCCGGCAAAGGGTAGTCTTTCCGGTCCCGATCTCTCCGGTTATCTCGAGAAAACCCTTCTTCTCCTTTATGCCGTATATCAGATGCTCGAATGCCTCGCGATGTTTTTTGCTGAAGAACAAAAAATTCGGGTCGGCTGTCACATTAAAGGGTTTTTCCCTGAGGCCGAAAAAATCTTTATACACGGTAAGGAACCTCCCATCAGAGGCGCGTTTTAATAATCTGGTATTATTTTAACATCGCAAGGAACGATTGTCAAAGTAAAAAATTATATTGTAAAGCCCCGTTTAGGGAGTATAATATAATCAGAAAAACAAGGATGCCTTAGAAGATGGGCTGGGCCGGGATCAATACCAGAAAGTCGGTAAGGGTTTCTTTTGAGTGCACCGTTATCGTCAAGAAGGCGCGCAGTAGCCTTGTCTTTCGTTCCGCTACAGAGAATATGTCCGTGGGCGGCGTCTGTGTCATCCTTGAAAAGGAATTGTTAAAAAATACACCCGTAGAAGTCGAATTATCGCTTCCCGATGATTTACCTCCCGCGAAATGTACGGGCAAGATAATGTGGTCTGCAAAGCGCAACAAGTATACCAAGAAAAAATCGTCCCAATTTGATACGGGTATTGAATTTATCGAGGTCTCAGACCGGGATAGATCACGCATGAAGCGTATCATAGATGAATTGCTGGGATATTAGGGTATGAGCTGAAATAAAATGGTTGACTTTTCTTTTGAGCGGGTAGATAATAATACAAAAAGGAGGATGAGGGAACCGAATTTAAGAAGGTAAAATAATATAATAGGGGGTGGAGGGATGAGCGAAAAAAGGAAATTTATGCGGTTTGAAGTGGCCATTGAGATCGAGTATATGGTTCCCGGAAACGGCACCCCGCTAGAAGGAATCTCCATCACGAGAAATTTAAGCCGCGAAGGCATGCAAGCCAATTTAAACAGTAAACTTATCCCAGGCACAGAGCTCGAGATCAAATTAAGGATTCCGGGAGATCCCGCGCCTGTCTACGCGAAAGGCGATATAGCCTGGATCGATAAGGCAGAGGCGAAGACCGAATCAGCCGCCGGAATAAAGTTCACACAGGTATCCCCTTTTGACAGGAATCGTATATTAGACCACGTCTACAGGCAATGGGTCGAGCAGCAGGTTGGGCAGGGCGCTCAAGCCAAAAAATAAGATAAATAAAATATGGGACGACCTAAGATGGAGAGGAGAAGACATCCTCGCGTCGAGGAAAAGATACCTCTCAAGATAAAAGATGAAGGTTTCGACGCCATAAGCGTAACCAAGAATATCAGCTGCTCCGGCGTATTTTGCCAGGTAGACGGTTACTTCCCGTTGCTATCCAAAGTTAAGATCGTCTTACTGTTGCCTTCGGAAGAGAAGGCCAAGGCTCATCCCATCCATATAGAAGGCGTTATCGTCCGCTCGGAACCGGTCAAGTCATCTCCGGAATCAAATTTCCGTAATGTAGCCATCTTCTTTAATAAGCTAAAGAGGCAGGATGCAGCTAAGATCTCTAATTATATAAATTCCATTCTGGCAAAAAGAATGATCATTGTAAGTTAAATCCTGCCGTGTTATATCACTTCTTGCGCCCAATAAGTTGGTTTATATGCAAGGTCTTGTTCAATATAAAGACCGAAGGCATAGAAAAACTCCCCGCCGATAATAAGATCATCATAGCCGCAAACCACGCCAGTTATCTCGACCCTATCGCGTTCGGTGTCGCTATCCCGAAAAGGATAAGATGGGTCGTCAGAAAAGATGCCTACAATGTCTGGTGGCTTAAGTGGCTGTTCTTCATGATCGGCATGATACCTGAGAACGGCGCGGTAGGTAGTTCGCTATCTTGTCTGGAAAGCGGAGACACCATAGGTGTCTTTCCCGAAGGGACCAGGAGCTGGGACGGGAAGCTTCAGGCGGGAAAGAGAGGGGTTGCCGTCCTCGCGCTCAAGACAGGTGCTTTTGTCGTCCCTTGCGCCATCCGCGGAAGTTTTGAGGCATATCCGCGTACGGCGCTGTTACCGAGGCCTCACACGGTTAAAGTGAAAATAGGCATCCCCCTAAAGTTTGAGAAAGCCGAGACGCCGGA
>JAUYOH010000056.1 GCA_030695925.1 Candidatus Omnitrophota bacterium | reverse complement strand
GTTGTTATGAATAGGGTAGTTGTTATTTTTATGGCCGCAACTATGATGCTTTCTTTTTCGGGGCTCTGTCCGGCAGCCGAAGTCCTGTTCGGATTTGAGGACGGGACAGTGGGCTGGCGTATCCCGGACTGGGCCCTCGAGAAAGAGGACCATATCGCCAGAGACGTCGCCCAGTCAAAGGATTGGGCCTCTGGTGGCAAGAACTCTTTGGCGATATCGTCTGAGTTTCTCTCCAACAAATGGTCGGCAGCATATGTGGAGATAGAGGATTATTATGATTGGGCACCTTATGGCAAGATATCGGTCGATATCTATCTTCCGAAAGAGGCTCCGGCCGGACTTAAGGCGAAGATCATACTTACGGTCGGCGAGGAGTGGAAATGGACAGAGATGGGAAAGACCATCCCCTTAACATCCGGGCAAGTTACGACAGTAACCGCCAGCTTATCGCCGGGAAGCAAAGACTGGAGAAACACCGTAGTAGATGATGATTTCAGGAAGGATGTAAGGAAGTTAGGGATCAGAGTCGAAGGGAATAAGTCGCCGTATAAAGGCAAGTTCTACATCGACAACATAAAGCTTGAATGAGACCGAATTGGTGGGGGCGCCGCTAATGCGGCCTCCCCACGCAACTTAAGTAACTAAGGAGGAGCTCGATGTCGTTTCGAAAAGGAGCAGTAATAGGCATAACCGCACTTATAATTCTGTTACTATTATTGATGTTTTCTTGCCAGAAAATAACGGAGCAGAAAGCCGAGATCGAAAAATTCCCGCAATTCCAAAAGGGCGTTACCTATGTCACGTGGGACAGGGCGGCTTTCGGGAAGGGTTTTTCGGATGCCTCGCTGGCCAAGCTGGCTTCGATAGGATGCGAATGGGCGGCTATTATGACCAGCTGGTATCAGAAGGATTATAATTCGACCGAGATCGCACCTGGCGCCAAGACACCTTCGGATGAAAGCTTGATTCATGCTATTGATGTAGCTCACGGCCTAGGCCTGAAGATATTATTAAAGCCGCATCTGGACCTCTTAAAGACAGGGTATTTTCGCGGCGAGATAGACTTTCCTGATGAGGCCGGCTGGGAGGAATGGTTTAAGAGTTACAGGGATTTTATCCTCCATTACGCTAAAATAGCGCAGGAGAAGGGTGTTGAGATGTTTTGCATAGGGGTTGAATTGACCGGCCCGTCTGTTTGGAAACCGGAACTCTGGGATAAATATGTCATTCAGGAGGTACGGAAGGTCTATACGGGGCCGATAACATATGCCGCGAACTGGAACGAGGAGTATTTAAATATCGTTTTCTGGGATAAACTTGATTACGCCGGCTTAGATGCGTATTTCCCGTTAAGCGATAAAGAAAAACCGATACTGGAAGACTTAAGGGAAGGATGGAAGAAACATATGCCCGAGATCGAGGCCTGGCAGAAGAAGATAAACAAGCCTGTCCTTCTTACCGAGGTCGGTTATAAGAGCTCGAGCGGGTCGGCAAAGACTCCGTGGGAACACCAGCTGGGCAGAGAAGTCGACCTCCAGCTTCAGAGCGATTGTTATACGGCTATATTCGAGGCGTTTTGGGACAAGCCGTGGTTTTACGGGATGTATTGGTGGTACTGGGGAACTAACGAAAGGATGGGCGGAAGAGAGGACCGCGGTTTCAATGTCCAGAATAAGCCCGCTCAGGAAATCGTGACCAAATGGTATAAAAGGAGGAGATAAAATGAGAATTTTTTTAAGCGCGCTAATTTTATTTACGATTTTCATTTTGCCCAAAGAGGCTTCCGCGGGGGCATGGACTGTCCCGAAGGGCGGATGGTATCTGGAGTTGTATAATAAATATTATTGGCATAATTCCCAGTTTAATGCAGACGGAGATAAGACAAGATGGGGTTATGGTGGAAGATATACAGAATGGATGTCGGAGTTAAAAGCGGAATACGGCATCACGGACAAATTTAATCTTTTGGCGTCTATTCCGTATAAACACGCTATATGGAGCGACCACTTCAATCACGATGTCTCTTCCGATGTAGGCGATAGTTGGGTGAAGGCGAAATATCGCTTCTTCGATGAAACGACGATGCCGTTCGTTTTTAGCGGACAGGCGGGCTTAAGGATTCACGGACCATATGACCCGCATGATTCTCCAGCGTTGGGCTATCACGAGATGGCGGGGGAAGCAAGATTGATTGCAAGCAAGTCATTTTCAATTTTGCCTTCTTATGGAGGAGTTGAGGTTGCTTACAGGCCTAGAGGAAAAAAACCTGCAAACGAGATTCCATATTTTTTAGAGTACGGCTATTACCCAACTAATTGGGCGATGTTTAAAGGGACGCTCGACGGCGTAAAAGCTATAAGAGGTACGGGCATAAAGGAAGATTACACAAAATGGACGGCCAGTATTATTTTAAGCCTGCGCGGCACTTTTGGAACGTTTAGGAAAAAGGACCTCGAAGAAGAAGCGATGGAGGAAGCTGAAATTGGTTGGCCGGCAGTTTTGTGGTGGCTTAAGAAATATATCAGAGAAATAGAGTTGGGCTACGGCAACACTTTCATCGGAAAGAATGCGAGCGCAGGTTCAGAGATATTTTTTAAAGCAACAAATCAATTTTAATTTACTGATTTGATGTCTATAAGGAGGGACACGATGAGAATAGTATGCAAGAAGTATGAGAAGAACCCGATCTTGACGAAAGAGGATATCCCGTATCCTTGCGACGCCGTATACAATGCCGCCGCCACGAAATATAAGGGGAAATATATCCTGCTTTTAAGGACACTTCTCTTAAACGGCAACTGTGTATTCGGTCTTGGCGAGAGCGACGATGGTTACAATTTCATCGTAAGGCCAAAACCTGTGATGGTTCCGGCTACGACAGGTCCTTTCGCGATGTACGAGAGCAAAGGCATTGAGGACCCGAGGATAACGAAATTCGGCGACATCTATTATATCTTCTACAGCTGTTACTCGGGGCACGGGATGAGGATAGGCCTCGCGAAGACCAAGGACTTCAAGAAGTTCGAGAGGGTCGCGATGACGACGACAATAGATTACCGAAATTCCGTGCTCTTCCCGAAGAAGATAAAGGGAAAATACTGCCGTTTCGAGCGCCCGAACGTCGGCAGGCATGGTATATGGATATCGTATTCGCCGGACCTTATCCACTGGGGCGAACAGGATCTCTTGATGTTGCCTTACGGCGGACATATATGGGAGGACCATAAGATAGGCGCGGGCGCCCCGCCGATCGAGACTAAGAAAGGCTGGCTTTCTATCTATCACGGTGTAACATGGACGATGGACGGTATGACCTACAGGCTTGGCTGCGCGCTGCATGATTTAAAGAATCCAAACAAGATATTAGGTATTGCCGATCAATTCATACTCGGGCCGGATGAGGTATATGAGAGAGTCGGTTACGTCCATAATGTAGTTTTTACCTGCGGCGCGATACCCGAGCCCGACGGCACGGTAAAGATATACTACGGCGGTGCGGATACGGTCATGTGCGTTGCCACCGCGGAGATAGACGACCTCATCGATATATGCCTAAAGGGGAAGAGGCCGCCGTTATAAAAGAAGAGGAAGGGAAATGGCGGATCGCGTAAGCCCCCATTATTTAGGGATCGATATCGGCGGGACAAACATCCGTCTGGGGATAGTCGACGGAAAAGGGAAAGTCTTAATAAGGTATCGGATTCCTACGTTAAAGAAGCAGGGAAAAGACAAGGTGATCGCCCGTCTTTTAAGGGCGATAGAATTTATAATAAAAAAATCCGCGCGCCCTGTGAAGGGAATCGGGATAGGATGCCCGGGGCCGCTGGACAACAGGAAGGGCATTGTCTTATCTCCGCCTAATCTGCCTGACTGGAAAGGCGTCCCCCTAAAGAAGATCGTCGAAAAAAGATTCCGATTACCTGTGATATTGGAAAATGACGCGAATTTAATCGGCCTCGGAGAGAACTGGCGCGGTGCGGGCAAGAACGCCTCAAGCATGGTATTGCTTACGTTGGGGACGGGCATAGGCAGCGCCTTTATTCTCGGCAAAAGACTTTGGAGCGGAAGCCGTGGGTTTGCCAGTGAATTTGGGCATGTCTCGATAGACCTAAACGGCCCCAGATGCGGTTGCGGCAATAGAGGTTGTATAGAAGTTTATGCCTCGGCTACCGCTGTCGCGAGAAGGCTAAAAGAAGCTCTGAAAAAAGGCGAAACCTCAAGAGTTTTTAAGTCGACAAAAGATAATATTACTGCGGACGGGATCTACCTCGCCGCAAAAAAAGGCGACAGGCTGTCGCGCAGGATAGTCGATGAGACGGGATTGTATCTGGGAGCGGCAATCGCCAATATCGTAAACGCGCTGAACCCGGAAATGATAGTAATATCGGGCGGGATGGCGAAAGCCGGAAAGCCGCTTTTAGATAAAATCAAGGAGACGGTAAAGGAAAGAGCGCTTAAAGAATCGCGCAGAGGACTAAAGATAGTCGTGGGAAGATTAGGCGAAGACGCGGGGATAATCGGCGCCGTCAAATTTCTCGGAATTTGAGAGGGCAAAGAACCTATGAAGAAGTTATTGTGGACGGTAGTTACGGCCTTATTATTGATCGCGGGTAACCGTGTGTTCGGCTTCGCCGAAGGCGAAGAGACGACAGAAACAGCCATCTGGGACAGTCTCGACGCCAAGGGGCAATGGGCCATAACCAAGTGGGGCGATAAAGGCAATCTCTCGTTGAGCGCCGAGCATAAGACCGAGGGTGAGAACACCTTGAGGATAGATTTCGGGCCCGAGGGCAAGCAGGCCCCGTCAAAAGGCATCGTCCTTGAAAAAGAACAGACCGCAATTGATATCGATTCCACGAAGATGATAATACTAGACATCTATAACGACGGCCCGCCCTTTGAGCTTGCCATGGTCATTTATACCGACGAATTTTGCGAGAGCTCGACAGAGACGATCAAGACCGGCCTTAACAAGGACGTCATCTTTGACCTGCGGGCGAAGGATTTTAAGTCGCCGACGAGCGGCTGGCGTTACAATTATTCTTTAAGGCCCGGCACTATCGCTTGGCGCGTTATGTTTATAATCTATCCCGATGATGTCAATGACAAAGGTTCGGTCTATTTCGACAATATACGCGTAGAGAGGACACCCCGTATCACCAGCGTCCAGAAGATCATCTCTCTCGAGGAATACATGCCGCCTAAGCTCATCTCGGTAAAGGCCGAACAGGATAAATTCGAGCAGTATGAAAAGTTTGAGGCGACGGTAGATTTTGAGGGCACCTACCAGTATCCATATAATCCGGAGAATATAGACTTAACCGCCGTCTTTACCGCGCCATCGGGCAAGAGATTCACGGTTCCGGGATTCCTTTATTCGGGCAAGGTAGACGGCGTAAACATAAGCGACGCGGTCTGGAAAATAAGGTTCACCCCAACGCTATCGGGAAAATGGAGTTATTATGTCGAGGTAAGGAATCCAAAGGGCTCCGCAAAATCCGAGTCGTTAGACTTTGAATGCCAGTCCGCCGCTAAAAAAGGTTTCGTGCGCGTAAGCAAGAAGGACCCTCTTTATCTTGAGTTCGACAGCGGTGAGTTCTATTATCCGATAGGCCAGAATGTCGCTTGGGCGCCCTCGGTTGACGCCTTCGAACATTATTTCTCCAAGATGCGTGATAACAAATACAACTGGTCTAGGGTCTGGATGTCGAGCTGGCAGTGCGCTATCGAGTGGCTCGATGTAGGCGATTTCCACGGCCTGAACAACTATAATCTTAAAAATGCGCAATTGCTCGATGATATAACAGACCTGACAAGGCAGTATGATATCTATTATCAACTGGTCCTTAATCAGCACGGACAGCTCAGCACAAAAGTGGACCCCGAGTGGTTGAATAACCCGTATAACGCCAAGAACGGCGGCCCGTGCAAGAAACCGACCGAGTTCTTCACGAACGAAGAAGCCAAGAAGCTCTTCAAGTACCGTATGCGCTATATCGTCGCGCGTTGGGGATATTCCACCAATATCCTCGCGTGGGAACTATGGAACGAACTGACCCTAAGCGACGATTACGATCCGCAACTCGATATTCCGTGGCAGAAAGAGATGGCAAGATACATAAACATGATAGACCCGTATAGGCATCTGGTAACCACGAGTTATTTCGGCAATTTTCCGGAGGAGATATGGAAGTTGCCCGAGATAAATTACGGACAGATCCATATGTATACGCCGGAGATCGTCACGACCCTCGACGGGCTATACGAGATAATGAAAGATTATCATAAGCCCTATTTCGTAGGTGAATTCGGCGGAAGTAACTTAAGCGGCATAGACAAGCAGGATCCGAACGCGACTGTCCACCACGCGGGTATCTGGGCGGCATATACGACAGCCTCTGCCGGAGACGCTATGCCGTGGGAGTGGGATTCTTATATCGACCCAAATAATTTATATTTTCACTGGCTCTCTCTGGCTAACTTTAACGAGGGAGAAGACAGGCGGAATCAGGATTATAAGTATAGCCGCGGTACAATAGAGACCGCTGACGGGACTATCCTGATGGCGCAGGGCATATTGAATAACAAAAGGGCGCTTATGTGGATATACGATCTGTACAGGACGAAATTCAATCAGGGCCCGCTAAAGCCGCTCGATGTAAAAGGTGCTTACCTTACTTTGTATGATATGGCGGACGGCGAATACAGGGTGGAATTCTGGGATACGTATAAGGGGACGATAACTAGCACCTTAGAGACGAAGTGCGTCGACGCGGAACTTAAGATACTTTTGCCTGAGATCAAGACCGATATCGCCTGCAAGGTCATATCCTTAAATCCCAAACTATCCGCCAAATCAAGCCGCAGGCCCTATATAGATTCAAATATTTTGGAAAAAGATGTCGCGCTTTTACCGAGGGATGTATGGGCCGGTTTCGAGACGAAGAAGGGTTGGGACGCGGCTGACTGGGGAGATAAAGTAGAGGTCTCTGTCTCATCTGACAATGTGACTGAAGGAAAGAAGGCCCTAAAGGTAGTATTTGATAAGAAAGGAAGAAGGACAGACGGCAAGGGCATAGCGATACGCAGGGGGGAAGCGGCCCTTGACTTGTCCAAGGCCAAGAAGATGATATTCGATGTCTATCTCGATGCCCCGAATTCCATAGAGGTCTCAGTAGTTTTAAACAGCGCCGGTTTCTGCGAGAGTACGCGCAAGATCCTTCTGCCCGGCTGGAACAAGAATATAGCTTTTGACTTGACCGCTAAGACCTTCAAGAAGGAGTCTACCCGTTGGCAGCACAAGGGGGAGATAGACAGGGACACGCCCATG
The DNA here is from genome assembly GCA_030695925.1 of Candidatus Omnitrophota bacterium. Classification (GTDB taxonomy): domain Bacteria; phylum Omnitrophota; class Gorgyraeia; order Pluralincolimonadales; family Pluralincolimonadaceae; genus JAGUXU01. The sequence continues at coordinate 1,651 of JAUYOH010000056.1, read as the reverse complement.
CAGGAAGTCATGTTTATGTTTTATCCCTGGGACGTAGAAACAGGCAGTATATATATAGATAATGCGGGATTTTTAGATAATTAAGAGCTTCCGTCGTACTGCAGCAATATAGTCCCCTAAAAAAGCAACAATATATTCTTGACAAAAAGGCATTTTAATGATATTATATTGTTATATTAAATATACCAGAGTATACTCGCTTTTGTTCACAGCTTCGGAATTAAAAGGCATTAAATTTTATTTTATTTGATTAAATAGTATACTCGGATATACTAAATAAGAGAGACGAGGAGGTGACAACATGACAAAGAATTTCGCGGTAATAGTGTTAGCGGCTGCAGCATTGTTTATCTCCGCTATAGCGCAGGCTAGTGTGGGCTTTGATTTCGCGGCCAGTACGCAGGGCTGGGCAGCGGAAGACTGGGGTAACGGCACGCCTACGCTTAGTTGGACATCTTTTAACGGCGGCGCGCTTCAGGCAGACACTTCCTCAATGACCGTTCCGGCATCGCCGGGTAACTGGGCAAAGGCTTACTTAAAAGGCGCATTAAGCTTGCCCACAAATTTGACATCAACACCGATTTACTCATTAGACGTCTATGTTCCGAGTACTATGTGGGTCAAGGCTAAGTTAAGCGTGAATACGGCCGGTGGATGGGCCCAGGGGGCCGAGACGGCTCAGTTAGCGCAGAATACATGGCAGACGATAGCATGGGACATGACAGGAACATCTGGGATAGACTTAAGCCAGGTAACACAGTTAGGAGTTGAGATTACCGGTTGGTACCCCAGCCCAGCGACGGGCACATTCAATATAGATAATGCTTCAGCTAACGCGGCTCCCATTCCTGAACCGGCAAGTTTATTCTTGCTTGGCACGGGATTAGTAGGGATATTCGGATTGAAAAACAGAAAAGCGAGGGGGTGAAACAAAAACTGGTACTGTATTTAACTTTAATCGTAGCTTTGTTATTGATCGGACAGACAGCCGTATTCGGCGCAACTCTGTATGACTTTGAGTCAGGGACACAGGGTTGGACAACTTCGGTTTGGCCGGGCGACCACTACATGACTGCCGTAGCGCAGTCAACTCCGCCTCAACCGGCTCATGGTGGCACATACTCATTGAAGGGAACGATCACTATCTTGATAGCCAAAAAGTCGGGTCAGGCATTAGTTGATCCTGTATCACCGCTGGATTTGACCGGACAGTTACTTACAGCATTTGCCTATGCTCCTACCGGAATGGGTGGTACTCTTTCAGCGCCTAACGGTTTCTCGTTGTTTGTTAAGACAGGCGCTGGTTGGGTATGGGCGGACAATGGTTGGAATAACATAGGTCCTGCCAACGAAAACACGTGGATGCAACTAAATCTGAATATGACAGGTATCGCCAATGCGAATGACGTAAGAGAAATAGGCGTGAAATTCGGCGCTGCAGGCGGGATGGTCGGAACATTGAGCGGTAATGTCTATGTTGATGACGTTCAAGCAATACCAGAACCAGCACGCATGCTTCTGCTCGGCAGCGGTTTAGTCGGTTTATTTGGTTTTGCAACGAGAAAGAAAAGTTAAAAAGAAATAGGATCACAATGTATAAGAAAAGAGGTGTTTTGAGCTGGAGGATGAAAACAAGCTTCCTCACCCGAAA
>JAUYOH010000052.1 GCA_030695925.1 Candidatus Omnitrophota bacterium | reverse complement strand
GCCGGGCTCGACTGCGTTTCCGGGGGCGAGCTTTACATGGCTCGCCTTGCCGGCGTATGAGCGTAAAGGTTTGTTTATGCGGGTGTCGGCAAAAGGCGCGATGAGATTGAGACTGCCATTAATTTCGGGATATTTTTCTTTAACGTTGAATCCGAGGACGAGCTCGAACAGATACAGATCGCCGCAAAGTCGTTAAAAAAGAAGGTTAACGTAGCCATAAGGATAAACCCTGATATATCATTGCCAAAAACGCATCACTACATCGCCACGGGCAAAGGGGAAACGAAATTCGGCCTTGACTTTGAAACGGCCCACAAGATATTCAACTCCAGGTGGAGGTATCCGAATCTTAGTCTGAACGGCGTCCATATCCATATCGGTTCACAGATCTTAGACGCCGAACCGTTTGAAAATGCGATAAAGAAGGTCCTGGAGTTTCTGAAGACGTACAGGATAGAGCTTGATTACTTTAATATAGGCGGCGGTCTGGGGATCATATATTCGATAGAAAATCCACAGACCGCGAAGAGCTTCGCGAAATCGGTCCTGCCGCTTTTAAAGAAGTCCAGGCTGAAGATCATTCTTGAGCCGGGCAGGTTTATTTCAGGCAACAGCGGCATACTTGTTACAAGGGTCATTTATAACAAAAGAACGCCAAGAAAAAGGTTTGTGATAGTCGACGGCGGAATGTCCGAATTGATCAGGCCGAGCCTTTATGAGGCATATCATAGCATAGTCCCGGTAAGGACGGACAGGGACGCACAGAGGCATTCGGAGAAGGCAGATGTGGTGGGCCCTATCTGCGAATCAGGCGATTTTCTAGCCAAGGACAGACTCCTGCCGCCGGTTGAGAGAGGTGACCTGCTGGCAGTGATGGGTGCGGGCGCTTACGGGTTTACTATGTCGAGCAATTATAACTCGCGTCCGCGCGCGGCAGAGGTCATGGTCATAAAAGGAAAATTTTACGTCGTGCGCGAAAGGGAAACTTACGGGGATCTCGTAAGAGGCGAG
>JAUYOH010000038.1 GCA_030695925.1 Candidatus Omnitrophota bacterium | reverse complement strand
CGCCGCCGACAAGCGAAGAAAGTTCCCAATTTCCGAAATGCGCGGTCAGATAAATGACGCCCTTGTCGTCTTCCTTAAGGGCTTTCCTTACCTTATCGACATCCGCTCCCTCTACTTTTATATATTTTTTGACATATGCCTCATCAAGACAGGGAAGCCGCAATAGTTCCACGAATGACTGCGAAAGGTTTTGGTATATTTTTTTTATTATCCTATTTAACTGTGCCGGCGTGTATCGGCCGCGGAAAGCCGCCCTTAAGTTAGCGTAAGCGACCTGCTTCCTCTTCCCGAAAAGATAATAGATAGCGCTGCCGAAAGACCTGCCGACCCAAAGCGAAAGCCGAAGCGGCAAGAGCCTTAGCAGAAATGCCTCGACCTTAACTATTAAATATAGAATATAATCTGCCAAAAAATTTCTCCTCGTTATCTATCTTCATCTCGATGCCGAGAGCCAAAAGTCTGATTGAGTTATGAGTTACGAGAGATGAGAGATGAGTCAGTCTTGGGGTATCTTTTTCGGTCGTCAGCATGACATCGATTTCTTTAGCCTTGCACTCATCGATTATCTTCTTTATATCGTTCTCGGTATATTTATGATGGTCCATAAAGAAGGACCTTAAAACGATATCGGCCCCCAGCGCTTTTGCCGTATCCTCGAACGATTCCGGCTCACCGATAGCGCATACCAAAGCTATCTTCTTATTGTCTATAAAGGATAACTTGAGTTCTTCTGGGCCGGCTATATCGAATAACCTCGAGGGAATATAAGACGAAGTAAATACCGCGGCATCCGCGTTTATGACGCCGAGCCGCGCTTTCAGTCCCTGCGCCTTCGCGATGCTATCGCCCTCGAAGCCCACTTTAGTCAGGACAAAGATATCCGCCCTCTTAAGGGAAGACAGGGGCTCTCTTAAGGTCCCGCGCGGTATCAGTCGGCCGTTTCCGAAGGGATCATTGATATCCAAAGTAACTATATCGAGGTCCCTCTTGAGCCTCCAGTGCTGAAATCCGTCGTCGAGCAATATGACGTCCGCTTTCAATGATTCATCGGCCTCTCGTGCCGTTTTTATCCTGTCTCTTCCGACTAAGACAGGGATGCCGGGAAGACGCTTTTTAAGAAGTTCTACCTCGTCCGACGTGACCCTATCTCCTCCGTAACCTCTGCTTAAGACCACCACTTTCTTGCCGGAACCGTTAAGGTACCCGGCAAGCGTAACGACAAGCGGTGTCTTACCGGTGCCGCCCAAAGTTATATTCCCGACACTTATGACTTTGCATGCGCAGCGGTAAGACTTCAATAGCCGCAGGCGGTATAAAAATTTTATAGACTCTACACCGCAATAATAACAAAATGAGATCAGTGAAAAAAATAATCTGATCATAGCGGCAAGAAGCCCTTGTCTTTTGTCGCTCATCAAAGAATAGAAATATGCCCTTATTTTATCGCTCATAATTATTTAAACTAGCAGGGGTTTTATTAATTCGAGGTCATGACGGGCAACGCCGATATTCGACTCCAAAAGCCGCCTGCCCCTCTCCCCCATCTGCCTGCGGTTATCGGCGTCTTCGAGGAGGTATTTGACTTTATCCGTTAACTCGGACTCTTCCCTTACTCGTACAGCCGCGCCGGCAGCAAGGAGTTCTTCTGTTATGCCCTCAAAATTATGGGTATGCGGCCCGAAGAGTATTGCCTTTGAATGATACGCCGCCTCAAGGGGGTTCTGCCCGCCTTTATTTATCAAACTTCCGCCGATGAATATGACATCTCCCGCCGAATATACCTCGGATAATATCCCCATTATATCCAGTATCAGGACTTCAATCTGCTTTAGCGGCTGATCCGTCTTTTCCAGCCGCGATACCAAACGGCAGTTAAATCCGTGCGCCTTGCATAAGTTTGCCAGATCTCCCGCCCTCTCGATATGTCTCGGCGCGATAAGAAGCCGCAGCGCTGGATATTCCTTCATAAGGGCCTTATAAGAATGTAATATTATTTCTTCCTCGCCGGGATGTGTAGAGCCGGCAATAAAGAGCTGCTCCTCGCGGCTTAACCCGAATCCGCGTCTTAATTCTGCGGCATCCGAGGCATCTTTCTTTCCCGTCGTAAAGGCGGCGTCATACTTCAAATTCCCCGTTACTTTAACCTTATCCGCGGGTGCCCCAAGAGATACGATCTTATCCGCGTCGGGCTTAGACTGCATAAGGAACAGGTCTATCTTGCGCAAGACACCCCGCAAAAAAGGCGCTATCATCCTGTAGCCCTTAAAAGAATCCCGGGACAACCTCCCATTAAAGAGTACGACCTTAGCGCCGTGCGAATTTAGCGATTTTATGAAGTTAGGCCATATCTCGGTCTCGGCGATCAATACGGCCTTAGGATTTATTATCTTTACGACTTTATTTACTATGAAACTTATATCCAATGGAAGATATATGACTACTGCCCTCCCATTAAATTTATCCCGCGCCACACGGTTTCCCGTAGAGGTAACCGTAGATACGACTATCTTTTCACCGGGATAATTCTTCGTTATCTCCTCAAAGAGAGGTACGCTCGCCATGACTTCTCCTACAGAGACGGCGTGTATCCAGATCGGCCTTGAATCCTTTAATCCCGATAAGACCTCAATTGGAAAAACACCGAATCTCTGACGGCTGAAACTCCGCCACTTTCCCTTGATTAAGAAATATGGAAGATAAAGGAAAGAAAATATTATGAAAAATAGGTCATATAACATTAGCGTAACTCAATAAACTCAATGAACTCTATAACGCAATTATGCCCGCGGATGCGCCTTCTCATATGCCGATTTTAATCTCTCGGTCGTTACGTGGGTATATATCTGGGTCGTAGAGAGGTTTGCGTGGCCCAATAGTTCCTGCACAGACCTTAAGTCCGCGCCGTGGTTTAACAGGTGCGTGGCGAACGAATGGCGCAATGTATGCGGCGATATCTTCTCTTTTATGCTGGTCTTGACGATATGTTTGTTTATTATCCTGCGTATCGATCTGTCAGTTATCCTGCCGCCGCTCTTATTAAGAAAGAGCGCTTTATCCTCGTCTGACTCTTTATACCTTCTCTTGCGCAGGTATTGCCTTATCGCCTGAAGCGCTCTTTCCCCGATCGGCACTATCCTCTCCTTCTTTCCTTTGCCATAGACCTTTACGACACCGCCGATCTGGTCGATATTATTTATATTCAAACCGACGAGTTCGCTTACCCTGATGCCGGTCGAATACAACGTCTCGAGTATCGCTCTGTCCCTTGAGGCGGCCTCACCCTCACCCTCCGGCGATTCTATAAGTTTGACGATGTCGGCTTCATCGAGGAACTTCGGCAGATATTTATCGCGCTTTGGAGTGGAAAGCGAGGTCGCGGGATTGGTTTTTACGATCCCTTCCCTGCATAAAAATTTAAAGAACGACCTTATTGAGGCGATCTTTCTCGCGACGGACACCTTTGATAAATTCTTTTCCTTAAGAATAACGAGATATCTGCGCAACATGACGTAGTCTATCTTCTCTACGGGTGTCTCTCCGGCAAAATCCTTCAGGGAATTCAGGTCTATCGAGTAGTTTATTATCGTATGCTTAGAGGCATTCCTCTCGATCTCAAGATACCTTATGAACTTCTCTATATATCTTTCTATCAACTTGCCTGCTCCGTAGGCTTGGGTTTGTTCTCGACATGCCTGCACTTCGGGAATCGCGAACAGCCGTAAAATGCGCCGCGGCGTGAGTGGCGCTCGACGAGTTCGCCGTCACAGCCGGGCTCGGGACACTTTATGCCAGTAGTGACCAAAGGCTTGGCGTTCTTGCATTCCGGAAATCCCGAACAACTCTTAAACTTGCCACGCCGCCCCCATTTTATGACCATCTTACGGCCGCATTTCTCACAGAGTTCGTCGAGTTCCTCGACGTCTTTCTTGACGTCCTTCATCTCGACCTGCGCCTTCGAGAGCCACTCAGAGAACGGACCATAGAAATCCTTGAGCGCCTGCGTCCACTCTATCTTGCCCTCTTCTATATCATCGAGCTCCTCCTCCATCTTAGCGGTGAATTCCTCGTCTATGATGACCGGAAAACTCTTGGTCAAGAGGTCGTTTACCACTGTGCCCAGTTCGGTCGGGACAAGCGCCGAGCCTTCTCTTCTTACATAATGCCGCGCGACTACCGTCTCTATGGTCGGCGCGTAAGTCGAGGGGCGGCCGATGCCGTCTTCCTCAAGTGTCTTTACCAACGTAGCGTCAGTAAATCGCCCCGGCGGTTTGGTAAAATGCTGGCTGGGTTCAATCTTTACAAGATCGAGTATCTCGTTTACCTCGAGTTTAGGCAGATAGGCCTTCTTTTTGTCCTTCTGGTCTTCCTCCTCGTCATAAGCCGCTTTAAATCCGGGGAAAATAACGGTCGAACCGGTCGCCCTGAAGAGATATTTGTCGGCCTCGATATCGACCGAGACAACCGACAACACCGCCGGTTTCATCTGGCTGGCGACGAACTTTGACCAGATAAGCTTGTATAATTTATATTGGTCGGTCGTAAGGTATTGTTTTATGGCATCGGGTTCTCTCGCCGCTGATGCGGGTCGTATCGCCTCATGCGCCTCCTGCGCTGCCTTCTTTGATTTATATATATTAGGTGTAGGCGGCAGGTATGCGGCGCCGAACTTGTCTTTAATATAGAACCTCGCCTCCTCTATCGCGGCAAACGATACCTTGACCGAATCGGTCCTCATATATGTGATAAGACCGGCAGGGCCCTCGCCTCCGATATCAAGGCCCTCATATAACTGCTGGGCGATCCTCATTGTCTTACCCGCCCTGAAATGCAGTTTGTAAAACGCCTCCTGCTGTAGTTTGGAAGTCGTAAACGGCGCCTGCGGATTCAATCTCTTTTCGGATTCTTTTACATCTTTAACTTTGAACTGTTTTCCCGAGAGGCCGGCTAATATACTTTCAGCCTGCGCTTTGTCTTTGACCTCGGCTTTGACTTCCGCTATCTTCTCAAGTTGGGCGAAAAACGACTTTTTGTCATTTTTCTTCTTTAACTCCGCCTCTATCTCCCAATATTCCTGCGGCACAAAGGCCAGTATCTCGCGTTCACGGTCGACGATAAGTTTTACGGCGACGGACTGGACCCTCCCGGCGCTCAAACCCCGTGTTATCTTCTTCCAGAGAAGCGGGCTTAAACTGTATCCTACTATCCTGTCGAGGACACGGCGCGCCTGCTGGGCGTTGACCAGTTTCATGTCGATGTGACCGGGGTTGCTGAAGGCCTCTTCCACGGCCTTCTTGGTGATCTCGTGGAAAACGACCCTCTTTATCTCTTTGTTCTTACCAAGACGCTCAGCCAGGTGCCAGCCTATCGCCTCACCCTCGCGGTCTGGGTCTGTGGCGATGTATATGGTTTCCTTATCTTTTGCCTCGCTCTTTAATTCGGAGAGGAGTTTTTTCTTCTTGGCTATAACTACATAGGAGGGCTTAAAATCGTTCTCTATATCGACTCCCATCTTCCTCATCGGAAGATCTATAATGTGGCCCATCGACGCACGGACGACATATCCCTTGCCGAGGAACTTTTCTATTGTCTTTGATTTTGCCGGCGATTCGACTATTACGAGAGACTCGCCGCCGCCCGGTCTGCCGCCTCCCATAGGCTGAACGACCTCTACTTTGTCATTTTCCTTTAATTCGGTCGTCTCGTATTGTGCCCTGTCGAGCATACGCAGATTAAGCTCCACCGCGGTATATTTGACATTGGCCTTCAGTCCTGACAATAGCCCCGCGACTGTCATGCCGTCCTTGACATTTGTCTCTTTGCCGTTAACGAGTATCGTCATCAAGCCTTCCTCACGTACAATTTTCCCGGGAGCCGTTCTACAAGGCCTTTTAACTCAAGTCTTGTCAGGCAACTTAAGGTCTCGCTTGCGGCAAGAGCAGCCTCGTCGACTATCTCATCTACAGACTTCGGCTCTTCGGCCATCGCGTTAAATACTTTTTCTTCGGGCCCGTTCAACTTAGCCGTCAAGACAACCTTGCCTTCTTTTTTATCCGCGGCCTTCAGATGCCCTTTTACGACCTCACTCAATTCCTCTATTATATCGTCGGCGGACTCCACGAGTCTCGCGCCCTGACGGATCAGCGCGTTCGTCCCGAAAGACGTCATCGCGCGCGCCTGACCCGGCACCGCGAATAATTCCCTGCCCTGTTCCAGCGCGAAATCCGCCGTGATAAGCGCTCCCGAATTCTTCGCGGCCTCTACGACTACAACACCCAACGACAGGCCGCTTATTATCCTATTCCTTCTGGGGAAATTATCCTTGTAGGGCAGCGTTGCCATCGGAAATTCTGAGACGACAGCTCCCGCCTTCGCGATATCCTCCGCCAGGTGTAGGTGTTCCGGCGGATAGACTTCGGCCAACCCGCTTCCTAATACCGCGAGAGTCCTTCCTTTCGCCTTCAAAGCACCCTTGTGCCCGGAAGCATCAATACCCCTGGCCAAACCCGAAGCCACCGTAAATCCCCTCGCTGCCAGTTCATAACCTAAACGTTCGGCTGTCGCTATACCGTAACGGCTAGCGTTACGCGAGCCTACGATCGCGACGGCGTATTTATCCTCCGCGATAATATCCCCTTTTACATACAATATTATGGGTGGATCGTAAATCTCTTTCAGATTCTCGGGGTAGTCCTTATCAAGACAAGATATCGCCTTTACGCCGTATTTATCGATCAACTTGAGTTCGCATTTGAGCGTCTTTTCTTTATCGCAATTCAAGATCTCATCGGCGATCTTCGGCCCGATTTTCTCCACGGTTTCCAGTTGCGCGCGAGAGGCCTTGAATATGTTTTTGGGGCTGCCGAAGCGCTTCATCAGATTATTAAATCTGATAAAGCCGATCTCAGGCAACAAATTTAAGACCATCAGATATTCCAGCTCGGTCACTTGGCTATCTCCGTTATCTTCTTTACAACCTCATCTATCGACAGCTCAGAGGTATCTATCATGTAATCTGCGCGCGCGTAATACTCCGCCCTCTTCGCCAACAACTCGGATATCTCTTCCTTGGGATCAGTGACGTTCAATAAAGGCCGATGTGTATGAGCCTTTGTCCGCTCGAAGATCTTATCGGCTGTCGCGGTAAGGCAGACCATGACGCCGCTTGATTTCAGGTTCTTCACGTTCTCCTCATCTATCACTACCCCGCCTCCCGCGGCGACGACAAGGCCTGATTGGGCACAGAGCCCTCTTGCGGCCTCCTTTTCGACCCCTCTAAAATAAGGCTCGCCTTTGGAGGCGAAGATATCGGGGATCTTCATACCTTCCCGCTCTTCGATGAGGTCATCCATATCGACGAATTTCATCTTTAAGCGCCTGGCAAGCGCCTTACCCACGGCGGTCTTGCCTGTGCCCATGAATCCAACCAAGATGATATTCTTCATTAAAATACTTTGACCTGCTTGATGTAGCCATCGAAGTTGCGTTTCATTTCTTTCATGCTGTCACCGCCGAACTTCTCGGTCATGGCGCTGGCGATCTCGAAAGCGAGCACGCCCTCCGCCACGACAGACGCGGCGTGGACGGCGCATACATCGTGCCTTTCGACCTGCGCTCTTATCTTCTGTTTGGTCCTTATATCTACAGAAGCCAGAGGCTTGCCGAGAGTGGCGATTGGCTTCATCGCTATCCTTACGACTACCGGTTCCCCGTTGGTGATGCCGCCTTCGAGTCCTCCGGCATTGTTGGTCTTGCGCGAAAAACCGTTTTTCCTATCGAATATTATCTCGTCGTGGACTTTGGAACCGGTAAGACGCGCGGCCGCGAAACCGAGGCCTATCTCAACGCCTTTTATCGCCTGTATAGACATCATCGCTCCGGCGATCCTGGTATCCAACCGCCTGTCATAATGGACGTGGCTGCCTAAACCGATGGGAACGGCTGCGGCGGTTATCTCGCAGATGCCGCCTAATGTCTCTCCTATCTTGGCGCATTTCCCCGCCTTCTTTATCATCGTCTTCTGGTCTGCGGCGCCGCCTATCTCCACTACATGGCTGCCTATCCTGATGCCGAATTCATCGAGCAGCGCCTTGCAGATCGCGCCTATGGTCACACGCATAGCGGTCTCGCGCGCGCTTGCCCTTTCTAATATATCGCGGATATCGTCTCTATCATATTTGATGACGCCGGCGAGGTCCGCGTGTCCCGGACGCGGGCGCGTAACAACAGGCAACGTATCTATAGAAGCATCCTTATTCTCTATCGACAAGGCGATAGGGCTTCCCATGGTAATGCCCTTGCGCAACCCGGATAGGATAGCGACTGTATCCGACTCTATCGCCATCCTGGGGCCCCTTCCGAAGCCGGCCTGTCTGCGTTTGAGTTCAAGGTTGATCGTCCCTTTGTCGACCTTGAGGCCCGAAGGCATGCCTTCAAGTATACCTATCAGGCATTTTCCGTGAGACTCACCTGCGGTTAGGTATCGTAACATATACTGTCCCTCCTATATGGGAAACACCGTTAATATTTCGTTCCTAAGTAATACGCATATGAAAGCGGCTATCGCTAAAAACGGCCCGTATTGTATAGTCTCCTGCTTCCTCATTATAAGCCTCGGCACACCTACGATCGATCCGAAAACAGGAGCGACAAAAAAAGCGACAATTGTCAGTTTCCAGCCAAGAAAAGCGCCGATAAACATAAGCAGCATCATGTCGCCTCCGCCCATCGCTTCTTTCTTGTAGGCGAACTTTCCGATGAGGCCGATAAGATACAGCGATACGAAACCAAATAGTATGCCGAAGAGCGACTCCCTTAAGGCTATCAACCTCGAAGCCTGCCCCTGTAGCGCGGGATAAACGCCGCTTATGATAAGCCCCAGCGCCGCCCCCGGCAGGCTTATCTCATCGGGTATGATCCAATGCTCGATATCTATAAACGATATCACTATCAGTGCCGAGAAGAACGTGGCGTAAATCGCGAGTTCCGGCTTGGCGCCGAATCTCCAGAAGAGGACCGTCAACATAACCGCGCTTAAGCCCTCCACCACAAGATAGCGAAGCGATATCTTCGCCTTGCAAAACTTGCATCTCCCGCCCAAAACCAGGTAGCTTATAATGGGTACGTTGTAATACCACGGTATCGGCCTATTGCAATTAGCGCAATGCGATGCCGGAAATACTATCGACTCCGCGCGGGGCAACCTGTGTATGCATACGTTAAGGAAACTCCCTACGACGGCGCCGAAGATGAAGACAAAGATATAGACTAATATCATCCCTTGATGACCTTTTTAAGCGCGGCGCGCATGACAGCAACCGGCGCTTTTACCCCCGTAAATAATTCAAAAGAGGCGACCCCCTGATACAGAAGCATACCTATGCCGCCAGCCGCTTTGATCCCTCTTCTCTTTGCCTCTCTCAAAAGCGGTGTCGCGGACGGATTGTAGACTATGTCGTAAACCGCGAGGTCTTTGTGCAAAGCGTTGGGGCTCACTATACAAGGATCCGCCTTCCTCATCCCTACGGGAGAGGCGTTGATCAGTATATCCGAATTAAGGACCTCTTCGTCTATCCTCGATTTAAGGAATGGGACAGCCTTAGTATGGCATCTCGGGAAATCCCTGCCTATTTTAAGGGCGAGTTCCTTCGCCCTTTGATTAAAGATATCCACGAAAGTCAGCGAAGAGGCTTTTTCTCTTGCCAAGACATAAGCGATCGCCTTGGCGGCCCCACCCGCGCCAAAGATCACTATCGTCCTCTTCTCCGGATTTATATTTAAGTCTTTCTTAAGCGAGATAAGTAAACCTTCAGCGTCGGTGTTGTAGCCGGTCGATTTCCCGCTCTTGAATATAACGGTATTCACCGCGCCAATCGCCTTTGCGCCGGGAGATATCTCGTCCAACAAAGGAAGCATCGCCTGTTTATGCGGAATCGTTACATTAACACCGCAAACACCGAATGCGACAAGCCCCCGCATCGCGTCTTTTAATCTCTCGGGCGGCACCTCAAAAGGCACGTAGACGGCATTTATCCGCTTTGCCCTGAACGCGGCATTCTGGAAGACCGGCGAAAAACTATGCTTTACCGGAAATCCGAGTATGCCGAAGACCTTTGTCTTTCCGTCGATATTTACGGCCATTTTACTCTCCTTATAAACGCTTCGTCCCGACGATCAGCCGGGACGCGAAATTACCAGACTATTACGTCATTGCGAGGACTCCGACGTAACGTCGGGGTCGCAATGACCTCAAGTCTCAATTTTCAATCTCTTATTTCCCTTGCGAATCAATTTATTTATCGCGTTAAGATAGGCCTTGGCGCTGGCCTCGATGACATCCGTTGAGGCGGCCTTCCCTATCGCCACATTGCCCTTGACTCTCACCCTGATCGTGACCTCGCCTAAAGCGTCCTTTCCCTTGGTGACCGCCTGTATCGAATAATCCATCATCTCGCCTTTGGTCTTGGTTATCTTGTCTATCGCCTTGCAGCAGGCGTCAACCGGCCCGTCGCCTGAAGCCGTCCCATCAAAGGAACCGGCCTTTGATCTCAACCTAACGGTCGCCACCGGGATTTCATTCGTCCCGGAAACGGTATGTATGCTGACGAAACGCCATGCCTCCGGGATCTGGGCGGCTTCCGCCTCCATCAATATCTCAAGGTCCTCATCGTAAATAGATTTCTTCTTATCGGCCAATTCCTTGAAGCGCGCGAATGCCCTGTCGATCCCGGAAGCGTTCAACGAATATCCGAGTTTCTTCATCTTTTCGACAAAGGCATGACGACCTGAGTGTTTTCCCAATACAAGACTGCTCGCGCTTAAACCTATCTCTTCCGGCCTCATTATCTCATAAGTGGTGCGCCTCTTTAACATGCCGTCCTGATGTATTCCCGCCTCATGAGCGAAGGCATTCTGCCCGACGATGGCCTTATTCGGCTGAACGACGATCCCCGTCAATTTGGAGACAATCCTGCTTGCTTTATATATTTCTTCCGTCACGATGCCTGTTGAGACATCAAAGAAGTCGCTTCTGGTCTTTATCGCCATCACGATCTCTTCCAGTGAGGCGTTTCCGGCGCGCTCACCTATTCCGTTTATGGTGCACTCGATCTGCCGCGCCCCGCTCTTTACCGCGGCCAATGAATTCGAGACCGCAAGCCCCAAATCGTTATGACAGTGGACGCTTATGACAGCCTTTTCGATATTCGGGACGTTATTTCTTATGTCGCGGATCAGCTCATCGAACTCTTCCGGTATGGCATAGCCGACGGTATCGGGTATATTGACGGTCGCCGCGCCCGCCGTGATGACCTCCTCTATCACGCGATACAGAAATTCCTTCTCGCTTCTGGTAGCGTCCTCCGGAGAAAATTCCACGTCATCGGTGAAACGCCGGGCGTATTTTACGCCTTCGACCGCAAGCCTTGCTATCTCATCCTCGGCCTTCCTTAATTTATATTTCATATGTATCTTGGAAGTAGCCAAAAATACGTGTATCCTCTTTTTCTTCGCCGGCTTAACCGCCTCTCCGGCCGCCTCGATGTCTTTCTTGAGGCATCTGGCGAGGCCGCAGATGGTCGGACCTTTTATCTTTTGTGCTATCAACCTGACCGCCTTGAAATCGCCCGGCGAAGAGACAGGAAATCCCGCCTCTATGACGTCGACGTTCAAGCGGACGAGTTGCCTGGCTATCTCCAATTTCTCGTGAGATTCCAAGCTCGCTCCGGGAGACTGCTCTCCGTCGCGCAAAGTCGTGTCAAATATTATTATCTTTTCCATTTCACTATTTTATCCACGGCATCATCTGTCTTAAATTCTTCCCGACAACCTCGATAAGATGTCCCGCGTCGCGTTTCATAAGTTTATCGAAGTTCTTCCTTCCCGTCTCGTTCTCACTGAGCCATTCCTTCGCGAATTCGCCGGACTGGATCTCCTTTAATATCTTCTTCATCTCGTCGCGGGCCGATTTCGGGACGACTCTCTCGCCGCGCGTCAGGTCGCCGTATTTGGCGGTATCCGAGACGCGCTGCCTCATCCCCTGTATCCCGCTGGAATATATCAGATCCGTTATCAGTTTCAACTCGTGCAGACATTCAAAATACGCTATCTCCGGCTGGTATCCGGCCTCTACCAGCGTATCAAATCCCGCCTTGATGAGTTCGGTGACGCCGCCGCAAAGGACGCATTGCTCGCCGAAGAGGTCAGTCTCGACTTCCTCTTTGAAAGTCGTCTCGATGACACCGGCCCTCGTCCCGCCTATCGCCTTGGCATAAGCAAGGCCGAGTTTCAAGGCGTCCTCGGTATAATCCTGATAGACGGCGACCAGACACGGGACGCCTTTGCCTTCCTCATACTGCGTCCTGACCAAGGCACCGGGCCCTTTGGGAGCCACCATAAAGACATCTATATTCTTTGGCGGGATGATCTGCTTGAAATGTATATTAAACCCATGGGAAAAATTTAACGCCTTTCCGTCGGTCATATTCTTTTCCACATAGTTCTTATAGATCTTCGCCTGCAGATGGTCCTGCGTAAGGATCTGCACTATATGCGCCTGTCTGGACGCGGCATCCGCCGGAACCGGTTTAAAACCGTCGTTGACCGCCTGTTCGTAATTCGGCGTACCTTCCAGTTCGGAGACCACCACATCGCATCCGCTATCGCGCAGGTTCAGGGATTGAGCCCTCCCCTGATTACCGTAACCGATGATCGCGATCTTCTTTTCTTTCAGCCGATTTAAATCCGCGTCCTTGTCATAATAGATCTTCAGCATTTTTAAAGCTCCTCCTTAAATTCATTGGGTTCTTTTGCATCCTTCGCCATGGCGATCTTTCCCGTGCGGACGATCTCTTTTACGCCGAACGGTTTCAATAATTCCGTCAGTTTATCTATCTTTGCGGTATCTCCGACTCCTTCGACGGTTATCGTCTGAACTCCAAGGTCGGCTATATTAGCGCCCATGCTCTCGGCGATCTCTATGATCTCGTCGCGGTCTTTTGAGGTCGCGGCTTCGACTTTAATCAAGAGCAATTCGCGGTCGATAAATTTCTTCTGGGTCAGGTCCTGGACCGTGATGACATCTATAATCTTATTCAGTTGTTTCTTGACTTGTTCGAGCGTGCGTTCGTCGCCCTCGACGACTATCGTCATCCTTGAGACGGTCGGGTCCTCGGTCTCCCCGACCGCGAGCGAATCGATATTGAACCCGCGGGCGGAGAAGAGGCCCGATATGCGCGCCAGGACTCCCGGATGGTTCTCGACCAGCACTGATATAGTCTGTTTCATGCCATGCTTCCTATCATATCATCAAGACGTTTGCCGGCAGGGACCATCGGGTAGACGTTTTCCTCCTCCTCGACTCTAAAATCCATGACGACAACGTTTTTCGTATGCATCGCCTTTTCTATGGCAGGGCGGACTTCTTCTTTCTTTTCGACCCTGATCCCGACCGCGCCGTAAGCCTCGGCGATCTTGACGAAATCCGGGTTCGCCAGCCTCGTGTGCGAGTAGCGCTTGCCGTAGAAGAGCTCCTGCCACTGGCGGACCATGCCCAGATACGAGTTATTGAGTATCGCTATCTTGACATGAATATTGTTGACGACCGCTGTCGCCAATTCCTGTATGTTCATCTGTATCGAACCGTCGCCGGTTATGACAAAGACCTCGCTATCGGGCTTGCCGACTTTGGCGCCGATACCCGCGGGAAAACCGTATCCCATAGTCCCGAGCCCACCGCTCGAAAGCAATTCGCGCGGCCGCATGAACCTGTACCATTGGGCCGTCCACATCTGGTGCTGTCCGACATCAGTGGCTATTATCGCCTCACCCTTAGTCGCCTCGCATATCTGCTGGATGACGTACTGCGGGCGGAGCTTATCGTCCATCTTGTAGCTCAACGGATGTTTTTCTTTCCACTCGACTATTTTTTCCGTCCATGACTTGTCGTGCGGGCGATGGACAATTTTGAGCAACTCGCCCAAGACGCATTTGGCATCGCCGACTATCGGGATATCGACCACCACGCTCTTTGAGATGGCGGACGGGTCGATATCTATATGTATTATCTTCGCGTGAGGCGCGAACTCATCTATCTTTCCGGTGACGCGGTCGTCAAAACGCGCCCCTATCGCTATCAAGAGGTCGCAGTTCTGGACCGCGTGGTTCGCGTAACCTGTCCCGTGCATACCCAGCATCCCGAGCGAAAGCTCGTGGTTTCCGGGAAAACCTCCAAGGCCCAAAAGCGTCATAGTGACCGGCGAGTTTATCTTCTCGGCGAACTCCCTTAATTCCTTAGAAGCGCCGGAGAGTATGACCCCTCCTCCGGCATATATGACCGGCCGCTTCGATTCCGCGATCATCTTCGCGGCCCTCTTTATCTGGCCGGGATGACCGCAATAAGTCGGCTTATAACTGCGTATATTGACCTCGGCCGGATAATGGAACTCCGTCTCGGCCAGCTGGACATCCGAGGGAAAGTCTATCAAGACCGGCCCGGGTTTACCCGTCGAAGCTATGTGAAACGCTTCCTTGACGATACGCGCCAGGTCATTGACATCCTTGACGAGATAATTGTGTTTCGTTATCGGGCGCGTGATGCCGACAATATCCGCCTCCTGGAACGCGTCGTTTCCTATCATGAATGTCTTGACCTGTCCTGTTATCACGACCATCGGAATGGAATCCATATACGCCGTCGCTATCCCTGTAACAAGGTTTGTGGCACCCGGCCCCGATGTAGCGATGCAGACCCCGGGTTTTCCCGTCGCGCGGGCATAACCGTCGGCCGCGTGAGCCGCGCCCTGTTCGTGCCTGACTAAAACAAATCTAAAAGGCGCACTATAAAGAGCGTCGAAAAGCGGCAACACTGCTCCACCGGGAAAACCGAATATCGCCTCGACTCCCTCTTTCTTGAGCGACTCGATAAGTATCCTCGCTCCGTTCATCTTATTTGACATCAATTTAGCCTTTCATAACGGCGCCTGTGCTCGCTGAAGTGACGAGTTTCGCGTAACGCGCCAGATATCCGCTCGTGACCTTCGGCTTCGGCGTTCTCCAAGTCCTTAACCTCTTATCCATCTCTGTCTTGGATATCTTAAGTTCCAATCTCCTCTTCGCGATATCTATCTCGATGATATCTCCGTTTCTGATAGCGGCGATAGGCCCGCCCTCAGCGGCTTCAGGCGAGATGTGCCCGATGCAGGGCCCTTGTGTGCCGCCGGAGAATCTTCCGTCGGTTATCAAGGCAACTTTATCCGCCAGCCCCATACCGACTATAGCCGCGGTCGGAGATAGCATTTCTCTCATCCCGGGCCCGCCTTTAGGCCCTTCATATCGTATAACAAGGCAGTCGCCCGCCTTTATCTTCTTTCCCATTATCGCCTTCATCGCTTCTTCTTCCGAGTTGAAGACCTTGGCCTTCCCGGTAAAATGTTTTATCTTCTCCTGGACCGCGGTCTGCTTGACGACAGCTCCGCCCGGACAGAGGTTGCCTCTTAAGACGGCGATTCCACCCTCTTTATGATACGGCCTGTTAAGCGGCCTGATTATCTCTTCATCGTCGATACGCGCGGAATTCGCGATCTCATAAATAGTCTTTCCGCTGACCGTCGGAAGATTATATAGTTTTGGCTTCAATCTTTTTAAGACCGCCGGGATACCGCCCGCGAATTCCAAATCTTCCATAAAATACTTGCCCGAAGGAAGTATATCCGAGATGTGCGGCGTATCCTTGCTTATCTTATCGAATAGGTTAAGCGGCAATTTGATGCCGGCTTCATTGGCTATCGCCGTAAGATGCAAGACGGTGTTCGTCGAGCCGCCAAGAGCCATATCCACACGGATGGCGTTCTCAAACGCCTTATGGTTTAAAATCTTACTCGGCGTCATGTTCTTCTTGACCAATTCGACTATCCGCTCACCGCTCTCGTAGGCTATCCTCTCGCGTTTTGCCGAGACAGCCAAAGCCGTCGCTCCGCCCGGCATCGCAAGCCCAATCGCCTCGGAGATACAGCTCATCGTATTCGCGGTATAGAGCCCCTGACATGCGCCGGGCCCGGGACAGGCATTGCATTCCAGTTCGTCTAGTTCTTCTTTCGTTATCTCACCTGCCCTGTATCTTCCGACCGCCTCAAAGGTATCTTTGACAAGCGAGAGCCTCTTCATCTTGGAACGGCCCGATAGCATCGGCCCGCCGGTAACGACGATGGACGGTATATCAAGCCTGCAGGCGGCCATCATCATGCCGGGAGTTATTTTATCGCAGTTCGTAAGAAGTATAAGCCCATCCAGCGCGTGGGCGGTCGCGACCATCTCGACCATATCGGCGATGAGCTCCCTTGAGGGAAGCGAACAATGCATCCCCAGATGGCCCATCGCTATGCCGTCGCAGACGCCGGGTATGCCGAAGACAAAAGCTGCCCCGCCGCCCGCATAGACTCCGTGCTCGATACTCCTCTCGAGCATCCTCATATGCGTGTGCCCGGGAATGAGATCCGTAAAACTCGAGGCGATGCCTATAAACGGCTTCTCCAACTCTGACTTGGAAACGCCTGTGGCATAGATAAGCGCCCGACTTCCGGCCTTCTCAAGGCCTTTTTTGACTCTTTCGCTTCGTAACATAATATTTCTCCTTAACCGTTTTGTAAGGATGGGTTATGTAAATTTATCCCATTATAAACCTAAATTATAGCATATTAAAAAGATATGTCAAATATAAAGATAAGTGCTCGCCGCCGGAAGGCCTAAAACGCTTTGCTTCTACTTTTATTATTAAGACGATAAAAGGAGGGATTTTCTTTCAAAAATCTTCAAAAAAATTTACCTAACGACTAAGCTCACCTGCCGCTATGGAGCGTCGGCGGAATAGCGGTCAGGTGCAGCGCATTGTTAGGCCTGTTCTTTCTTTTGAGACAACTTCTCATCTAAGGAAAATTTACCTGGACCAATGAATAGAAGGCTGAAGAACAAGATGGCTGCCTCGAGAGCATGAGAATACTTCACGAATGGATCGCCATTCTTCACATGCATCATGGTTGCTACAACCATTGTGCCAAACAAGAAGAAACATGCGGGTCGCGTAAGTAGGCCCAGCACTAGCAATAAGCCCCCTCCAAATTCAGAGATAGCTGCTAAAAGCCCCATAAAGGTAGGAGCAAAGTGCACACCGATAGCTGATAATGCGCCGCCAAGCTTTGTCCATGTTTCCGGTCCTGCTGTCAGTTTAGGGAAGCCGTGGCACATGAACATTACACCCATGCCAACCCTCAGAATAAGAAGGCCTTTATCGCGATGTTGGTCAAGTTTTTGAAAAATCATATTTTATTCTTTCCTTAATGCCGAACGCTTGAATTCAGCGCCTGCCCGCCTCTGGCGGGGCTGTGCCCTGCACTAAAGGACGCCGGCGCAGTCCGCTGGAGTGAATTGTTAGCTGTTTTTATTTTGTAATAGCTTCTATATCCGCCAGATCTTTATATCGACCGAGAGCCTTTTTGTTAGCGATTAACTCATCTTTTCCTATAAAATATACCGCGGCGTTTCCATATTTCCCTTTAACGCGGTTAGATGATATTTGCTTCCAAGTTACCCCGGTAAGAGAGGTGAGGATATCAATGCGGATTGGAGGCATGCCCAACTGTATAACTTTCTTTTCGGAAGAAAAATCTTTGATGGTCAGGCTTAAGGATCCAAATCCAAATTCCTTTATTGCCTTAAGTATTTTTTTTGCATTATTTAGGTCTGCTTTGACCAAGATATCTAAATCGCCGGTATATCGCGGGCAGCCGTGGAAGGCTAAAGCATAGGCGCCGACAATTACATATTCAACTTTATGTCTGTTGAATAACTTTAATAGTTCTTTGAAATCTTTTTGCGCTTCCATTGAATCGTTTTCTTAATATTTCAACCGCTTCAACGCGTTTTCCGGGAGATTTCGAAAGCCAATAAGATAGAGAATCGTCCCTTTCTTTCAGATTATATATTTTAATTCTTTTTATCATAGTATTATTATATCATAATTTTCAAATTATTGCTCGTCTAACAATTAATAGACGAACGTCATCTTTTATGTTATTGTATTGAAACCATAAGATAAAATATACATTACTTCCTGATAACTGTAAAGGAATTTATTTGACTAAAATCGTCTTTTGCCGCTTTATTTATACACCCTCGGTACTCGGGCAGAGATCCAGCAGACGACTTCGTAGGGAATGGTGTCAAGAAGGCGGGCTATATCCTCAACTGTTATAGTCTCTTTACCCTGGCTGCCTATAATGACGACTTCATCGCCGGCCTTGACGCCTTTGACATGGCCGACGTCTATCATTGTGTGGTCCATGCATATCCTTCCTACTATCGGGACGCGCTTACCCTTCACGATCACCTCGCCCCTGTTTGATAGATGGCGGTTCAAGCCGTCAGCGTAACCGATGGGCAGCGTAGCGATGACGGTATCTTTTGTCGTGGTATGTGTCCTGCCGTAACTTATGCTTCTTCCGGCCGGGGTGTGCTTCAAAAATATTATCCTGCTCTTAAGCGAGAGCGCGGGTTTAAGCTTGACGGCCTTCGCTATCTTCTCGTTCGGATATAGGCCATACAGCATAAGGCCGGGCCTTACCATATTAAAATGCGAATCTTTATAGAGGACTGCGCCGGCGGAATTCGCGGCATGGGCGTATTTGATGTCAGCGCCCTTTATGTCCAAAAGAGTCGTCAATCGCTTAAAATTATCTATCTGCTGGACGGTATAAGTTACGTCCTCCTCGTTGGCGGCCGCGAAATGCGTGAATATCCCTTCCAAAACGACATTCTTGAAGCCGAGGATCTTCTCTATGAGGCGGTCCGCCTCGTCATACCATACGCCGAGCCGTCCCATTCCCGTATCAACTTTGACATGGACGACCGCGAATTTATTCAGGCGCCGCGCGGCCCTGTCTATCTCCGCGGCCAAATCCCTGTCGCAGACCGTAAGAGTAAGGTCGTAGATAAGCGCCTCCTTGACTTCTTCCGGCATAATCGAACTCAATACCAGTATCGGCGTCCGTATTCCCGCGCGGCGCAGCGTTACCGCTTCGTCAACGCAGGCGACACCCAGATAAGGGACTTTCTCTTTGACTAGCCTTCGTGCCACCTCTACCATCCCGTAGCCGTAGGCATTTGCTTTTATGACAGCGAGGATATTGGTGCCGCGGTTTAAACGGCTCTTTATCGCGCGGTAATTATAGGCGATGGCATCCAAGTCTATCTCTGTCCACGTCGGGCGGCTCATCTCATTTTACCTCTTACTTGCACGTCTTTCGGATATAAATACATAGGGACGAATTTGTCCGGCTCTTCGAATCTTTTCTTCTTAGCTAACTCATAACCTAATTTGGCGACGGTCGCTACCCTCGGATGCCAATCTTTCTCCGCGGCGAACTCCGCTTTGAATTTAAAGTTATCCTCAATGGTCTTCTTGTAAGGAATCAATCCGTCGCCTAAGAATATAGCGTCGCCCTTGATCTTCTTTAATACTTCGGTGATGGGCAAGACCGAGTATTTAAGACGGCGTCTTAACTTCCCCCCGCTGAAAGAATAGATCGAGGCGTAAACGTTGCCGCGTTTCGCGTCGACCACCGGGACTATCAATCTTCCGCTTTCTTTTACATTATACGCCAAAACATCCAATGTCGGAACGCCGGCGATCTTAATTTTTGTAGCGAGCGTAAGGCCTTTTATCGTCGCCGCGCCTATGCGCAAACCCGTAAAAGACCCCGGCCCTATCGAAAACGCGATGCAATCGATATCCCTTAATTTTAATTTCGCTTTCTTAAGAAGCCTGTCGATCTCAGGGATCAGTCTCTCGCAATGCTGCTGTTCTAAATCACGATGAAAACTCGCGATGATCTTATCTTTCTTCGCTATCGCTAGGGATAAAAATTTCGTTGAGGTATCAATGGCTAATATCTTCACGGCTTCTTTATATTTATAATCCTTTGGTTATGATTTTTTATCTTCAGGGAGATTCCAAGGTATTTCTTCGGCAGTATCCGCCCCATCTTCTTCGCCCATTCTATCACGAGGACACCGCGCCTTCCCAGATAATCCTCGTAGCCGATGTCCTCTATGTCCTTGAGGTTATTCAGGCGATAGATATCAAAGTGATAGAGCGGTATCTTTCCTTTATATTCTTTCACGAGGACAAACGAGGGGCTGTTTACGTGCCTGTAATCTTTTACGCCGAGGCCCTTGGCTATGCCCTTGACAAGTGTCGTCTTTCCCGCGCCGAGATCACCGGAGAGAGCGACCAAATCGCCCGGCTTAAGGCCTTTTGCTATCTTCTCGCCTAACCTTATCGTCTCCTCTTCGCCCTTTGTCGTGACTATCATCAGAAATGCGAAAAACCCTTCGGCTTTAAATCCCTTACTTTTCCGCCCCTGCCGATCATCTTGACGCCGGCAGCCTTATCCAGTATCTCGCCTATCTGGGTTATCTTTACGCTATTGGCGCAGAGGTCTTTGCCGGCAAACCTGCGCGCCTCACGAAGAGGCATCGTAAACAAAAGTTCGAAGTCCTCCCCTTCATTTAGGGCCGCGTTTATCCCCTTGGCGTCCTTCGAGACAGGAATAAGCTCCTCATATATACAGGCGCCCACATCGCTCTCTCTCGTGATGTGATTTAAGTCGGTAGAGAGTCCGTCGGATATGTCTATCATCGAATTTATCCTGAAATTATTGACGAGGCAGCGCGCTTCTTTAAGGCGCGGGGTAAATGTAAGGTGCCTCTTGCTTTTATACGAGCCGCCGAGCGAACCGGTAATGCAGATTATATCGCCGGGTTTCGCGCTGCTTCTGAGTTTTAATTTTTCCGGTTCGACGAACCCGAGGACCGCAACATCCATTACGAGCGCTTTCGAGGAATTTGTATCACCGCCTACTATCTCGACATCGAATTTCCTGGCGAGCGCCTTTATCCCGCGGTAAAGTTCGTCGACGAACTCGACGCTTAATCTACGCGGAAGGCCCAGAGATATGACCGCGTATTTCGCGACACCGCCCATCGAAGCGATATCACTTAAACCGCAGGCCAGTGATTTCCAACCGATCTGATACGCTGTTGCATCCTTTAACCTGAAATCAATATCCTCAACGAGCATGTCTATCGTGACGAGCAGAAATTTCTTTTTTGATATCCTTATGACCGCGCAATCATCGCCGATGCCTTTGATGATGGCCCCGCCTGCCTTGAAATTTTTCGCGAGCCTTTCGATCAGTCCTGTCTCACCTAATGCGCTTAATCTCATCCGGCTTAAAAACCCCCTTTTCAGTCACGATCGCGGTTATAAGCCGCGACGGCGTCACATCGAACGCAGGACAGTATGCCGCAACGCCCTTAGGAGCGATGCGTCTTCCTTGTATCGTCGTGATCTCATCCGAACCTCTCTCTTCTATTGGGATCTGCCTGCCATTTTCCAAACTGAAATCTATCGTTGATACCGGCGCCACCACATAAAAAGGTATCTTGTGATATTTCGCGAGGACCGCGACACCATATGTGCCTATCTTATTGGCGGTGTCACCATTTCGCGCAATCCTGTCCGCGCCGACTATAACTTTCGTTATCTTCCCCTGGCCCATCACATGGGCGGCCATATTGTCGCATATCAGAGTTACGTCTATACCCTCTCTCATCAGTTCCCACGCGGTCAGGCGCGCGCCCTGCAGGAGCGGACGCGTCTCATCCGCGTAAACCTTTATACGCTTGCCTTGTTCCTTCGCGCGGTAGACCACACCGAGCGCTGTCCCATAATCCGCCGTCGCCAGCGCCCCGGCGTTGCAATGCGTCAATATCACATCGCTGTTTTTTATAAGACGGGCGCCGTGATCCGCCATTCGCCTGCAGATAGCCCTGTCTTCCTCGAATACGCGGTGGGCCTCGGACAGCATCGCCTTCTTTATCGCGGCTACATTCTTATCTTTATTCTTGACCGCAACGGCGCGCATCCTGTCCAGCCCCCAAAAAAGATTTACCGCAGTCGGGCGGGCGGAGCCTAAAAATTTTATCACTTTGCCCAAGTCGCGCATAAATCCGTTATAATTTTTAGCGCGTGAATTTTGTATTCCCAAATAAGCACCGTATGCAGCCGCGACCCCTAGAGCCGGCGCGCCGCGGACCTGTAATTTTTTTATCGCGTGCCAAAAACCTTTCAGATCCTTAAACTTTAGATAGACAAGTTTATTAGGAAGCAGGGTCTGGTCTATTATCTTTATCGCCCCGTTATCCCATTTTATCGTCGCTATAGCCACATCAACCTCCTAATAGTCTCGCCAACAAACTTCGCTTAATCGAGATAGCGTTATACGGGCAGAGCTCTAAACAGCAAAAACAGGTCACGCATTTCTTGTAATCTATCGTCGAGCCTTTTTCTTCCACTGTTATGCATCCGGCCGGGCAGCTCTTCGCGCAGATCTGGCATTTCTCGCATATCGCGTCATCTATCTTTGGCCAGAATTTTATCCTTCCCGCAAGCAGCCTGACTATGGGCTTCGGGATCCTTATAAATACAGAGGTCTCGGGCAACTTAAAATTATGGAGTTTAGCCTCTCTTAGATCCATTCCGAGGACTTTGATTTTGGATATATCGGCCTCTCCTAATTTCCTTTCATAGGCCTCCTTTGTGGTCTCTATGCTAAGAGGCGTAAGGCCTATCAAAGCCGCGAATACGGCATCGCAGGCGACACAGTCGTTGCTTGCCAATATGAGCCCGGCTTCTCTGAGTCCGCCTGCCGCCGGGCCGTTGCCTTCCATCGCTACGACCCCGTCCATCACGACCAGTCGCGGGACGGCGCATTCAAATACATTTACGATGCACTTAGCGAACTCTCTGGGCCTCGGCGCCTTAAAATGGCACTGTGCCTTATATAACCCCACGGCCAGGCCGTAAGAATTCTTTACGGCGCCGGTTATCGTCGTAAGGTCGTGCGTCTTCATCTTTGGAAGCGAGATTATCCCGTCTACTTCTTTTACGACGGAGGCAAGCGGTATCCCGTTGACGTTATCCGCCTTGTCAAACGGCACCAGTCTCAAGCCTTCCTCTTCACAAACCCTCTTTATCCCTGCCGCTTCATATGTAGAGTCGGATTCCTTGAAATAGAAACCACCCGGCGAATCCCCGACGAGGACCTCGGCACCCGCTTTCTTGACTAATCTGGCAACCGCGCGCAGGACCTCAGGATGCGTATCGACGCCTGACTCGGGCGGCTTGGCGGAGAGCACATTCGGCTTCAGCAGGATCCTTTCGCCTTTCTTTACGTAATCCGATATCCCGCCCAAAAGATCGACTGCCCTTCTTACGGCAAAGAAGACCTCATCCTGATTGTAGGTCTTTGCCCTGGCTATTGAAACCTTAGGGTCCATCTTAAGCGACATCCTTATTTAGGAAGCGCGATTATCTTGTAAATATACGCCAAAAAAACAACCACTGAATTATGGATCACATGGACCGATATCGAAGGGATAAGTGAACCCGTCTTTTCGTAAAGATAAGCAAGCAGGATCCCCAGTCCTAATATCGGGAAAAAAGCGACCACATTCATATGAAGCGTCGCAAAGACGGCCGAGACAAGGATAACGGCGTTCTTTACGCCGAGCCTCTTCCTTACCGCCGGATAGGCGAAGCCCCTGAAGAAGAGTTCCTCGGCGATGGGCCCGAGAAAAGTCACCAAAACGGTCAGGATCAGCAAAAGTTTCGGCCTCGAATCCTCGTAAAGAATCTCCAGCGCGGTCGAGGTCGGCTGGTCGTATTTTGTAAGCTGCAAGACCGCTATCACTACGACCAGTATCAAGGCCAATATAGGAAGTATGGCGACGTAGCCGATGACCCCGATCCTAATGTCTCTTAAGAGGTTCCTGAAAGAGACGCCGAGACTCGTAATCTTGCCCTTAAATTTATTAATGACAAAGTATAGGACAATCGATATCCCTATCACGTCCATGATGCTCGCGTGCAGGACTGTGACCAGCCTGTCATCATGCCCCTTGAGGGCAAAGGCGTGAGATATAATCGCTTCGGTAAAGGCCAAGGCGTATCCGAAAAAGAAGAAGACGACCACCGCCTTACAGACATCGAGAATCCTCCATCCGACATCCGGCGGCGCGCCGTAGGCGACCATGATATTACGGCCGCTTAATTTGAGCGCGAGGCCCCTGACACATAATATCAAACCCATCATAAGCATCACGGCGCACAAAAACGCGGATGCCGTGATGACATTCCCTAAAAACCTGTTCTTCTCGAGGATCTCCTTTATCCGTTTCTCCTGAGCGATCATCTCCTGCCTTGACATCAGCCTGTGTATTTTTTTCTTGGAAGACGCTTTGTCTTTTTCTTTATGCGGATAGCTCACCACGAAGAGGTTGGCGGCTATTATAAATATAAGCATCAATACATAAAGCCGCTGTGACCTTATGAAACTTAAAACCTTGTTATCCGACGACATTGTATCTCCTCGGCCTGAATTTAACTTTTAATTCCCCGGTAACGAGCCGCTCGCATTCCTTGATATCGACGCCCTCCATCTCAACACATGTGACTTCCACCTCGGGTAGTTTTTCCCTGCATTCGATTATGAATTTTTTTATCTCATCGAACGTACGCGGCCCGAAGGAAGGACGGCATATCCTGTTATAGGTCTCGCTCGAAGTAGCATTGAGACTCACGCTTACTCTGTCTATCAGGCCGGCAAGGTCGCCGACGATAGGCCTCTTATGGATCAGGTTCCCATGACCGTTCGTCGTAAGCCGGATCTTCGCTCCTTTGGCCTTAAGCGCCTTCGCGACCTCGATTACGCAATCGAGCCTTAAGGTGGGTTCGCCGTATCCGCAAAAGACTATCTCGTCATATCGGGAGGGATCGCCTACG
This sequence comes from Candidatus Omnitrophota bacterium, assembly GCA_030695925.1. Classification (GTDB taxonomy): domain Bacteria; phylum Omnitrophota; class Gorgyraeia; order Pluralincolimonadales; family Pluralincolimonadaceae; genus JAGUXU01. The sequence continues at coordinate 28,531 of JAUYOH010000038.1, read as the reverse complement.
GCGTCTATTACCTCTTTAGCGGTAGGCTCCTCTTCAAGGCGCAGGTTATATCCCATCACATAGTCTGTCGCGTTCCTCACGCAGAAGACACAGTCGTCCGTACATCTGTTTGTAATATTTATATATAAAGATTTCCTTATAGGATAGACTATGGCGCTATTTCCCGACGTATCGTCGGGACCTACGGCTTCGCCTATGGCGAAGAGTTTTTTTGAATTCCATGAAGTCACGCGGGCTATGTCTTCCACCGTAATCCCTTTTAACCTCGCCAGCTCTTCGGTCAGATAAGTCAGATAAGAGGGCTCGTTCCTCTTCCCTCGAAATCCCTCGGGAGCCAGAAACGGCGCGTCGGTCTCGAGCAACAATTTATCGATAGGCATATAATCCTTGACCATCTGCCGCAGGCCCAAGGCGTTCTTAAAAGTGATATTGCAGGTAAAAGACACGTATAGCCCCATATCCAGCACGGCCTTTAAAAGCTCTTTGTCCGAGGGAAAGCAATGGACGACACCGTTTACCGGAGAAGCGGTCTCCTCTTTAAGTATCCTTAAAAGGTCTTCTTTCGCCTCGCGGCAGTGGATTATGAGAGGAAGCCGCGTCTCTTTGGCGAGCGCGATAAATTTTCTGAAAGTTTCTTGTTGCGTATCACGCGGCGATAAATTCCTGTAATAATCCAGCCCCACTTCGCCGATCGCCACAACTTTTTTATTTTTTGCCAGCTCTTTGAGTTCAGAAAAGGCGCTATCGTTTGCTTCTTTCGCGTCGTGCGGATGTATTCCTACTGAGGCGTAAATCGGATCATATTTATCGGCGAGTCCAACCGATTTTCTGGAACCTTCAATTGAACTTGCGACGTTGATTATATATTTAACACCGGCCTCGGATGCTCTCTTGATGACGTCTTCCCTGTCGATGTCGAAATCCGCGAAGTCCAGATGGCAATGAGTGTCAACGAGCCTTGTCATTTCTTAAACGGAGAGATATCCCGCAGCCTCTTTACTATCTTGGGTATCTCCTCTATGCAGTAGGCTATCTCTTCCTCGGTATTAAAAGTGCCGAGGGAAAACCTGACCGAGCCCTGAGCCAACTGAGGGTCCACTTTCATCGCGACAAGGACGTGGGAAGGTTCGTTTGAGCCGGCAGTGCAGGCAGAGCCGGTCGAACCGCATATCCCCTTCTGGTCAAAATTTATAAGAAGGGATTCTCCCTCGACACCCTGAAAAGAAAGGTTAAGCGTCCCGGGCAGGCGCTCTGTGGGATGGCCGTTTAAATGTACCTCTTCTAGTTTACCCGTCAAGCCCTTATGAAGCATATCCCTTAACCTGCGTAACCTATCCGCCTCCTCTTTCATGTGCCGCTTTGTTATCTGGGCCGCTTTCGCGAAACCGACGATGCCGGGGACGTTCTCAGTCCCGGCACGCAGCGAACGTTCATGATGGCCGCCGTGGTTGACTGGGTATATCTTTACCCCTTTCCTTATATAGAGAAGGCCAACTCCCTTCGGGCCGTTTATCTTATGTGCCGACAAGGACAGAAGGTCCACACCCAACTCTCCGACGTCGACCGGAATCTTGCCGAAGGATTGCACGGCGTCCGTATGGAAATAGACACCCTTCGCTTTTACGATCTTCGCAATCTCCTTTATCGGCTGTATCGTGCCGACCTCGTTATTGGCGTGCATTATCGAGACCAGTATCGTCTTCGGTGTGATGGCGTCTTTCAGTGCGCTTAAATCCACCGTGCCGTACTTGTCGACGGGCAAAAACGTGATCTTGAACCCGTGCGACTCCAGATATTTACAGGTAGCGCCCACCGCCAGATGTTCTATAGAGGAAGTAATTATGTGATTGCCTTTGTCTTTATTCGCGAAAGCCACCCCTTTAATGGCGAAGTTGTCAGATTCTGTGCCGCCGGATGTGAATATGATATCTACCGATTCTGTACCTAAAGCATCGCCGAGCATAGTCCTTGACTCCTCCAGCCCATTCTTGGCTTCCCTTCCCTTGAAGTGAATACTCGATGCGTTGCCGTATTTTTCTTTAAGATACGGCATCATCGCCTCCAATACCTCGGGATGTAAGGGTGCGGTCGAATTGTTATCGAGATATATCACCTTGTTATTCATTTTTGCTCAATCCTCGGAAATAAAGGTTGTCCTTTGTTTATCTTTGTACCCGCCTTAATTAAACCCCACTTTTCTATATCGGAAAAATGAGCCTTGGAAAGCGGCTCGGCAATTCCTAATTGTGACCACATCTTTTCCGCCGAAGCGGGGATATACGATAAGACTGCGATCGTCACTATCCTTAAGACCTCGGCAAGGTTATATATCACGTCTTGCAGGCGCTGCTTCTCCCCCTTTTTATCCAACACCCACGGCGTCTGGACTTCGATATATTTATTGGCTTTATTGATCAACTCCCATATTGCCGCGAGGGCACCCGAAAAATCCAGTTCAATCATCGAGGCGTCTATCTTGGGCGCGAGGCCCCTGGCCAGTGTTATTAATTCATTGTCGTCTCCATTGGCGGCTCCCGAACCTGAGGGAATTGTCCCCTGAAAATATTTTTCAATCATCGTCAGTGTCCTGTTCAGCAGATTACCCAGATCGTTGGCCAGATCATTATTTATCCTTCCTACGAGCGCATCTTCAGAGTAGACCCCGTCCAAACCGAATGTGACCTCCCTAAGCAGGAAATACCTTAAAGCATCGGCGCCGTATTTGTTCACTATCTCGACAGGATCCACGACATTTCCTTTCGACTTCGACATCTTCTCGCCGAGTTTTCCTATCGACCACCAGCCGTGCGCAAAGACCATCCTCGGCGGCTCAAGGCCCACCGCATGCAACATTATCGGCCAATAGACGGTATGAAATCTCAAAATATCCTTGCCTATGATATGGACGTCCGCCGGCCAGAATTTTTCAAACTTCTCCTTATCGCGGATAAAGCCTATACTCGATATATAATTTATGAGCGCGTCGACCCAGACATAGGTAACGTGGCCTTTCGAGAACGGAATAGGGACACCCCATTCCAGCCTGTTCTTCGGCCGCGATATACATAAGTCCTGAAGAGGCTGTCCGAGGAAACTTAGGATCTCGTTCCTGCGCGAGACCGGTTTTATGAAATCGGGGCGCTCCTTTATATGCTTTATCAGCCAATCTTGATATTTCGATAACTTAAAGAACCAGTTCGTCTCCGAGATCTCCTCGAGATTGCGCTTGCATTCGGGACAGACGTTTGTCTCAAGCTGGTTCTTCGGCCAAAACGTCTCGCAGGGCGTGCAATACCAGCCCTTATATTCCGATTCGTATAACTCGCCGTTTTCGTGTAATTTTCTCAAAAATAATTGTACAACCTCAATATGCCGTTCCTGCGTCGTCCTTATGAAATCGTCATATGAAATAGACAATCGAGACCATAACTCCAACGAAGGTTTTACTATCGAATCCACAAATTCTTTCGGCGAGAGGCCCGCTTCGGAGGCGGCTTTCGCGACCTTCTGGCCATGTTCATCGGTTCCCGTAAGAAAAAAAACATCTTCCCCTCTAAGTCTGTAATAACGGGCTAAGGCGTCTGCGGCAGCGCTCTCCGAACAGTGGCCGAGATGAGGTTTCGCGTTAACGTAGTATATTGATGTAGTGATATAAAATTTTTTCATGTCAGGATTCAGCCGGTATGCTGGCCGCGTCTGTGGTGCATAGGACATCCCTTCGGGCATTTACACGGGATCTCCACGATCTTCCCCTCGCCCGCGTCTATAGTAACGGACCTCTTCAGGGCGTTGACGCTCAAGACCTTTCCCGAGCCGCCTTCCACTTCTATCTTCTCGCCCTCTTTGGGAAGCCCTCTTAGAAGTTCTACGTATAATTTATGTTCGTAGCCGAGACAACACATAAGCCTCCCGCAGACACCCGAGATCTTAGCGGGATTCAAAGGCAGATTTTGCTCCTTCGCCATCTTTATCGTCACCGGCTCGAAATCTTTCAGAAATGTGGCGCAACAGAGCGCCTTGCCGCACGGCCCGAAGCCGCCCAAGAGGCGCGCCTCATCACGGACCCCTATCTGCTTTAACTCGATACGCGCCTTGAAGATCCGCGCGAGGTCTTTTACGAGTTCGCGGAAATCTATCCGTCCTTCGGCGGTGAAATAAAAGAGCAATTTCGACCTGTCGAAGGAGTATTCTGCCTCTATCAATTTCATCTTAAGCGCGTGTTCCTGTATCTTCTTTTGGCAGGTTGTAAACGCCTCTCTTGTCTTCTCGCGGTTCTTCTTTATCTGCTCTAAATCCGCTTTCGTGGCGATCCTCAATATCTTACGCAGCGGTTCCTCCGACGATACCTCGGAGACCGTCTCCGGACCGGATATCACCTCGCCGTAATCAAGCCCCCTGTCGGCCTCGACTATCACGAACTCGCCTATCTTCGGCTTAAGTTCTCCTATCTGAAAATACTGTGTCTTTCTGCCCTCTCTTAACCTGACCTGAACGACTTCGTACACTTTGATCTCCCCCTCTAAGTTATGTTAAGCCTCATAGAGGCTAATGCTATCTTTATGTTCGCGTTTCTCTTTATTCTCTCCTGTGTCGCGGCGATCGCCTCGATTATCTCCTCTAACCTCTCGGCCGAGTACCGCTTTGAGTCACGGGCTACCTCATCGGCCTTATCCAGATTGACCAGAAGGCCGGCGTCCCTGGAGAGACTGAATACCAATAAATCCCTAAAATACACCGCCAGCGTACTTAATATGCCGTTGACTTTATCTCTCGGCTCGTCATAAAGCCAGATATCTTCGTAGCCCAATCGCTTGGGCGAAATAAACTCATCCACCACTTTGTCCCTTTTGGTTAAGGCGTCTTCCTCTATTGTCTCGATGGCCTTGCCGAGACTGCCTTCGGCGAACCTTGAGACGCATAGGGCCTTCTTCTCGTCAAGGCCGTATCTTCGCGTCAGTTCGCTCTTGACTGATTCCTCATCCAGCGGATAAAAAGTTATCTTATGGCAACGCGATATTATAGTCTGCATAAGCCGGGACATATTCGAGGCCAGAAGTATCAGCACCGTATCCTTAGGCGGTTCCTCGAGGGTCTTCAACAAGCAGTTAGCCGCCTCCTCCGTCATATTGTCCGCGCCGTCAATCACATAGACCTTGGTCCTGCCCTCATAAGGCTTAAGCGACATCGCCCGCTGTAGGAAACGGATCATATCTATGCTGATCTGAGGAGATTTCTTGTTCGGCTCTAGCGAATCCGGCCGGATCCAGCCGTCATTTGCGCCGGATCTCTTCTCCCCTATCTTATATGTAAACCATCTCACGTCCGGATGGTTTCTCTCCTCTATCTTCTTGCAGGATACGCATTCCCCGCAGGGTCCCATGCCGTCTCTATCGCAATTTAACGCCTTCGCGAAGGTCTTCGCGAGAAGCGACTTTCCGACCCCCTCGGGCCCGATGAAAAGATACGCGTGCGCAAACCGCTTCTCATCTATCGCCCTCTTTATTAAATCAACCGCCAGCCTTTGACCGATTATATCCTTAAACGACACTTAAGACCGCCCTTCTGACCATATCCTGCACATCGCTTACTTTGGCCTCTGTCGTCGGAATGACCTTGATGCGCTCCGGCTCTCTCTCGGCAAGCGCCAGATATCCGCCTCTTGCCCTTTTATGAAATTCAAGGGATTTGGTCTCAATCCTGTCCTTTGCGCCCGCGCGTCGCAGGCCTTTCTTTGTCTCGACGTCCAAGAGGACAGTCAAGTCAGGCTTAATGCCCTTGGTAGCCAGATTTCCCATCTCCTCTATTAATTTCAGGTCCAGTCCCGCGCCGTAACCCTGATAGGCGACGGTCGCGTCGTGGAACCTGTCGCAGACGACCACATACCCTTTCTTGAGCGCCGGCTTTATTATCTCCTCAACTATCTGGGCGCGCGCCGCCAGAAAAAGAAAGAGCTCGCAGGCATCGCTCATACCTTTATTATTCCTGTGAAGCAATATCTTCCTAACCGCCTCGGATATCTTTGTGCCGCCGGGCTCACGGGTATGCAACACCCTGTAGCCATGGCGTCTTAAGAAACCGCAAAGAAGCCTGGAGTGGGTTGATTTACCCGAGCCCTCAGGCCCTTCGATTGTGATGAATATGCCTCGCATCTTATCCTTTGATACCGGAGAGCTTTACTCCTTCGACAAAATAACGCTGGGTGAAGATAAAGATTATGACTATAGGAAGCATCGCCATGACTGAGCCCGCCATAAGCAGGTGCCAGTCGGTAGAATACTGCGTCTGGAAGGACTGCAGTCCTATCGGAAGCGTCCTCATCTCCATCGTGTTCGTCACAAGAAGCGGCCACATAAAAGAACCCCAATTGCCCATAAACGTAAAGACTGTCAATGTCGCGAGCGCCGGCTTCGAGAGCGGTAATATTATCGTCCAGTATATGCGGAAGAAGCTACAACCGTCTATCTTGGCGGCATCCTCCAGATCCTTCGGCAAAGTCATAAAGAATTGTCGCAGCATAAATGTCCCGTAGGCGGTAAATATCGCCGGGACGATAAGCGCCGTATAGGTATCTATCCAGTTGAAGACCTTCATAAGAACGAAGACCGGTATCATCGTGACCGAGCCGGGTATCATCATCGTCGCAAGATACGCGAAGAAGATCTTGTCCCGTCCCGGGAATTGCAAACGCGAGAATGCATATGCCGCAAGCGAACTGGTTAGGACCTGCCCGATAGTGACGACGATCCCCACTAGTATGGAATTCACGTAGAAAGCGGCAAACGGCACCTTCGTGAATGCCTCCGCGTAATTCTGCCAGATAAAGCTCATCGGGATAAACATCTGTATCCAGTTCTTCGGCTGGATATATATCGCGTCTAGGGTCTTAAGCGAGGTCGTCATCATCCAGAAAAACGGCAATATCATGGAAAGGGCGCCCGCTATAAGAAAAAGGTAGGTCGCCAGTTTTCTGAGTATTCCCCTGTCTTTCATACTATCCCCTAATAATGGACGAGCTTCCCGCCGAATCTCCAGTTAATGATCGAGACAAAAAATACGACCACGAATAAGAACCACGCGATCGCCGCGGCATACCCGACGTTCTGCCACGTGTAAAGGTTATTAAATATATAATACTCTATGGTCGTTGTCGCACCGCCCGGACCGCCGCCGGTCATGATGTATGCCTGCATAAATCCGCCCTGGAAACCGCCTATGATGCTCATTGTGAATATAAAAAATGTCGTCGGGCTTATCTGCGGCCACGTTATAGCCCAGAACTTCTGCCAGCCGTTTGCTCCGTCTATGTCGGCGGCCTCGTAAAAATCTTTCGGGATGCCCTGAAGCGCCGCGAGATAAAGTATCATATTAAAGCCGCCTAACGATATCCAGAAGTTCATAAGCATAAGGGCCGGCTTCGCCCATCCCGGCGAAGAAAGCCACAGCGGGCCCTGAAGTTTAAAACCCAGCAATGCCCCTAACCAGTAGATGATGTTGTTCAACATCCCGTATTCAGGGTTAAATATCCACATCCAGAGTATAGCGATCGCCACGCCGGGGCATATCGAAGGCAGAAAAAAGATCGTCCTGAAGCTGACTATGCCCTTTATCTTATGGTTCATCCCGATAGCCAGAGCAAGTGAGGCCAACATGCATATCGGGATCGAGAACATAAGGAAGACCGTGTTCCACAGGTATTGCCAGAATTTGGCATCGTTGGCTACTATACGGCCGTTCTCCGCATGGAACCACAAAAGTTTGACAAAATTATCGAACCCGACAAACTTAGGCGGCCAGGTTATGATATCCCATTTATAGAAACTCAAGAGCAGGGAGACAAAGACCGGTAGTAAAGTAAATACCATAAACCCCAGAAAATTCGGGGCCATGAAAAAGTAAGCCGCCAGGGTCTCTTTTGTGCTTGATTTAAGTTGTTTCATATCAGTCGCGCCGCTTCAGATAAGTCGCGCCTTTGCCGTCTTCGATCATAATCCCCTTTTTCTTTAAATCTTCCCGTATCTTATCCGCTTCGCTGAACTTGCCTTCTTTGCGCAATTCTTGACGTTTCTCAATCAATCGCTTTATCTCGGTATCGGTTATATCTGCCGAAGTATCCGTAAATACAAGGCCCAAAATCGCTCCCAATTCTTTTATGGTATTGAGGGAATATTTTAACATAAATCTATAATTTTGTGGCTTTTTTTCCAGTATCTTATTGCTGAGACTTACCATCTCAAATAACGCTCCTATCGCGGAGGGCGTATTGAAATTATCATCCATAGCCGTTTCAAGCTGCTGTCTCAATTTAACAATATCCGCGTTTGAGGTACCCGCGCCGGCTGTTATTGTGTCAATGGGACCAATTTCTCTGTTAATTTTATTAAAGAGCGTCGTAAATCTCTCGTACGCGCTCTTCGTCGCTTCCATCTTCTCCCACGAGAAATCCACCGGATGGGAATAATGGGCGCTCAAGAAAAACAATTTCAGGATATCGGCCGAGTAACGGCTTAAGACGTCTTTTATCGAGACGTAATTGCCCAGCGACTTGGCCATCTTCTCGCCGTTTATCGTAAGCAGGCCGTTGTGTATCCAGTAATTAGCGAACGGCGTTCCGGTGGCGCACTCTGACTGGGCTATCTCGTTCTCGTGATGCGGGAATATGAGGTCGCGCCCGCCGCCGTGGATGTCAAACCGGTCTCCGAGGTATTTCGTGGACATGACAGAGCATTCTATATGCCAGCCCGGCCGGCCCGGCCCCCAAGGTGAATCCCATTTCGGCTCGTTTTCCTTAGCCGCTTTCCAGAGGGCGAAATCAAGGGCATCTTTCTTCTTCCCGCCGACCTCGATACGCGCCCCTTCCAGCATCTGGTCGAGGTCCTGGTTCGAGAGGCGGCCGTACCCCTTAAACTTCCTTACGTCAAAATATACGTCTCCGCCGGAGACATAGGCGTGACCCTTCTCGATGAGGACGCTTATCGTTTTTATCATATCCTTGATATGCTCGGTCGCCTTCGGCTCGATATCAGGCCTTTCTATGCCGATTGAGTCCATATCCTCATAGAAACTTTTCGTATAGCGCGCGGCCACTTCCCTTACCGCATCGTTTAGATCGAGGCCGTACAAGGGGGACTTGGCATCCGCTATCTCCTCGCGCGCCTTATTTATTATCTTATCGTCTACATCGGTTATGTTCTTGACGAACTTTACTTTGTATCCGCGGTACTTAAGATAACGCCTGATGAAGTCGAATATGAAGGCGCTTCGGGCATGGCCTAAATGGCATTCGTCGTAGACCGTTACGCCGCAGACATACATCTTGACTTCTTTTGTGTCTGGCGCAAGAGGGGTAAATTCGGACAATTCTCTGGTAAGCGTATTATAGATCTTGATCGCCATAGATTGAATTACTTATTTTTTCAAACCTTCGGAATGCTTCTTCAGTTCGCCTTCGATATGATTTATCTCGTCCTGCAATTTATCGAGGGCCTGCGTTAACGGATCCGGCAGGCTTGTGTGGTCTAACCTTATTCCGGGGAATTCTTTCCCCTCCTGTTTTACTATCCTTCCGGGAACGCCGACTACCGTCGAATTGGACGGTACGTCTTTTATCACGACGGCGTTGGCGCCGATGGCGACATTATCGCCGATAGCGATATTGCCGAGCACCTTTGCCCCCGTCCCTACGACGACGTTATTGCCGAGCGTGGGATGGCGCTTTCCTTTCTCTTTTCCGGTACCGCCGAGCGTGGCACCTTGAAAGAGTGTAACGTTATCTCCGATTATCGATGTCTCGCCTATCACCACACCCATCCCGTGGTCTATGAAGAGCCCCTTTCCTATCGCGGCACCCGGATGGATCTCTATTCCCGTCAGGAACCGCGCAAACTGCGAAATAAGGCGCGGCAGGATCGGCACCTTCATAAGATATAAGGGGTGCGCTATCCGGTAGAATATTATCGCATGCAGCCCAGAATATAATAATATCACCTCAAGGACGTTCCTCGCGGCAGGATCGCGTTCGAATACCCCCGCGATCTCCGACTTGAAGAAGAACCAGATAAGAAGCGCTACCGCAACGAATATCGAAATTACGATAATGAATATATCCATTTATTTTGCCCTCTCAACCGAAGCGACCGCATAAGCCGCTATGGCCTCGCCGCGCCCTATCGCGCCCACCCCTTCCTGTGTGGTCGCCTTGATATTCACCGAAGCCTCCGGTATTCCAAGCGCCTGCGATATGTTATCTCTCATCCTCTTCTTAAAAGGCATCAATTTGGGCTCCTCGAGGACAAGGGTCGAATCCACGTTTACTATTTTTAAGCCCTCTCTCACGACTATCGCGGCTACCCTCTTAAGCAGTTCTACGCTGCTTATGCCTTTAAACTCGGGATCGTTATTCGGGAAATGTATCCCGATATCGTCTTTTCCCGCCGCTCCCAGGAGGGCGTCGCATACGGCGTGCAATAAGACATCGGCGTCCGAATACCCGTCAAGCCCTTTTATGTAAGGGATCTCCACGCCGCCTAAGATAAGCCGCCTTCCCTCGACAAGCCTATGGATATCATATCCGAAACCTATCCTCATCTTACTCCATCAGCATCTTCGCGTATTTAAGGTCCTCGGGCGTGGTTATCTTTATGTTCTTGTGCGAACCCTCTACGACCTTTACTTTTATACCCAGCCTCTCGACCAACGCCGAATCATCTGTGGCGTCTATTCCCTCTGCCAACGCCTTCTCATAGGCGCGGATCAGGATCTCTTTCTTGAACCCCTGAGGGGTCTGCACTTCCGCCAGCGACTGCCTGTTTAAAGTGGCGGCGACGAAATTCCCCTTCTCCACCTCTTTTATCGTCGGCTTTACGGCGATGCAGGGTATCGCCGCGCCGAATATCTCCATCTCCTCGATGACCGACGATATGATCTTCTTATCGACGAAAGGCCTGCAGCCGTCGTGGATTAGTACGTACTTCGCCTCAGCGCTTACCTCACTTAACCCATTCTTGACCGAATCGAGCCTGCGTTTTCCGCCGACGACTATCTTCACGACTTTCTTCAGTTTAGCCCTGTTTACCGCAGAACGCGCCTTGGCCATGTCCGCCTGATTTACGACTAGTATTATCTCGCCTATCTGGGCGCAAGCCTCAAGTGCCTTCAGGGCCCATACAAGGATGGGTTCCTTCCCGAGAAGGACAAAAGGCTTACGGACTTTTGACTTAAGCCTTTCGCCTTTACCGGCTGCGGCGACGATAGCGGCCACTCTTTTAGAAGAGGCGAGGTTCATATCTATTTCTCTCCTCGTTGTGATTCAAGTTTCGCGAACACCATCCTGCCTGCCGCCGTCTGCAAGACGGACGTGACCATGACCTTTACGGTCTGGCCTATGAGGTGTCTGGCGTTATCGACTACCACCATCGTCCCGTCGTCAAGATACGCGACAGCCTGATTGTATTCCTTGCCCTCCTTGATTATCTTCACTTCCATCGGCTCGCCGGGCAGCACGACCGGCTTTAAGGCATTGGCAAGTTCGTTTATGTTCAGGACGGTGACGCCTTGTAACTCGGCTACCTTATTCAAATTATAATCGTTGGTAAATACCTTCGCGTTAATCAGTTTACCTAATTTTATAAGTTTCGCGTCGACATCCTGAAGTTCGGGGAAATCCTCTTCGTGGATCTTTACCTCCATATGCCCCAGTTTGCGGATTTTGTTTAACATATCGAGTCCGCGGCGGCCGCGGTTGCGCTTTATGGGGTCCGCCGAATCGGCTATCTGCTGCAATTCCTTAAGGACGAACCTCGGGATCACGAGTTTTCCTTCAATAAATTTCGTATGGCATATATCGGCGATCCTCCCGTCTATGATTACGGATGTATCAAGTATGATTATCTCCTCTTTTTGATCTTCTCTTTTTAACTTCACATAGGGGATTATGATATTGAATTCGTCCTTTCCCCTCATCGCCAAGATCATACCTAAATAAGAAAATACGATCAAAAGCATACCGTGCAGGATCGAGCGAAGTTCCTCGTCCATCGGAACGAGTCTTAAGACCCCTATTATGAGCCACGCGAATAGTATGCCGAATACTATCCCGAATACCGCCGAGGAAAGCCCCTTGAGCGAAACTTTCTTGGTGGAGATCTCCAGCGTGATTATAAATAACGCCGTTAAAATGCCTAATCCGATGCCCACATACGGAGCAAATTTGCCTAACTTTAGGAAATCGCCCATCTGAAATCCCATCAGGCCGCATAAAAAGACAAAAAAGACCCTTAAAAATACCAAAGTCATTATTTCTCACCTCCCTTCTTTAATGATTTTCTTACTTCTCCCCTCTCGGTTTCGACAGCAACTTCCAAGGGTGAGCCTTCAAGTCTTTGATAAAAGCCTCCAGTTCTTTATACAGGCTGTCGTCCATAAACAACTTTCCTACGGTGCCCTGCCCGGTCTTAACCTTATCCATAACGATATTCGCGGACTCCGTCAGTTTCTTCAGGTCCACCATCATCTCGTATGCCTTCTCGGTCACCTTTTCAACCGGGACGGAATCTTTCCCTATCAGGGTCTGGCCCGGCTTAAACGTTTCATTTCCGGCTGTCCCCGGCATGATCTCTATGTATTTCTCTCCTATGAGGCCGAGGGTATTAATGAACGCTTCCGCGTCTTTCTCCACCCTGGCTTTCTTGTTCAAGAGGAGCGTAAGTTCCACGACAGTCTTTTGCTTCTCCTTGTCAAAGATGATGTCGATATCCCTCACTTCTCCGACCTGTACGCCGGCGAGCCTGACCGGTGCGGCGACTTGAATACCGTTTGCGAAATAAAAATGCACTTTTAAATTATACCTCTGCTCGAAAGTCCTGAAACTCCCTATCGAGAATATCATGGATATGAATATGGCTATACCTATCGCGACAAACATCCCGACCTTGAACTCAAAATCTAATCTTCTCATTAGGCCTCCTCGACGTTAATGTACCGTTAATCCTCGGTTATCGGGCCGGCAGCGGCACCGGTTATAAACTGGCGGACTACCGCATTCCTGGTATTCTTTATCTCCTCGGGAGTCCCGACCTCTATGATCTTTCCTTTATATAACATCGCTATCCTGTCGGCGACCTTATAAGCCGAGACCATATCGTGCGTGACGACGACCGCGAGTGTCTTGAGTTTGCCCTGTAATTCCTTTATTAATTCGTTTATGGCGTCGGCGCCGATCGGATCGACTCCTGTAGTGGGTTCATCATATAATATTATCTTCGGGTTCATGCATATAGCCCTCGCTAAACCCACGCGTTTCTTCATCCCGCCGGATAACTCCGAGATCCTTAAATCCTCTATGCCGTGAAGCCCCACCATCTCAAGGCATTCCGCGACTCTCTTGTTTGTCGCCTTCTCGTCGGTCTTGGTGTGCTCTATCAGATTAAATGCGACGTTATCGCGCACGTTGAGCGAATCGAATAACGCCGCGCCCTGAAAGAGCATCCCGAACTTCAGCCTAAGGACGTTGAGCTCATTCTCGTCAAGCCTTGTGATATCTTCTCCGTCTATCACGACCTGCCCCATATCGGGCTTCAAGATGCCGATTATATGTTTCAAGAGGACACTCTTGCCTGTCCCGGAACGGCCGATGACGACTATCGTCTCCCCGTCCTGCAGGGTGAGGTTGACGTTATCCAGGACGACGTGGTCCTCAAACGCTTTGCATAAGTTCACTATCTCTATCATATTTAAAATGAAAACCCAAAATAGAACAATGCGGTAAAGAAACAGTCTGCCGCGATTATCAAAATAAAGGAAGTGACTACCGACTTGGTCGTAGCGCCCCCTACGCCCTCGGCGCCGCCCTCGACCCTCATCCCCTCATAACACGCTATTGTGCAGATTATCATCGCGAAAGCAAACGATTTGATGATTCCCGTCATGATATCCTTAAGCTTAAGAGCGTTCCATGTGATATTCATATACAGGTTATGGGGAATGTTCAACTTAAAAACTCCTATTATATAACCTCCGAATATACCTATGATATCGGAGTAAATGGTCAGGATCGGCAGCATAAAGAAGAGCGCTATAAACCGCGGCGTCACGAGGTACTTTATCGGATTTGTCGCCAACGTCTCCAGCGCGTCTATCTGTTCGGTTACTTTCATTGTGCCGAGTTCCGCCGTTATGGAAGCGCCGGTGCGCCCCGCGATGACCAGCGCGGTCAATACCGGACCGAGTTCTCTGGTTATAGACAGCGCCACAAGGCTCGCGATATATAACGTCGCCGACATCTTCTGCATCTGGTAAGCGGCCTGAAGGGCAAGGACCATGCCGGTAAACATGCTCGTCAGGAAGACTATCGGCAGGCCGTCTATGCCGATTTTTACCATCTGGTCCAAGACCTGCCTTCGCTTAAGGGGCGGAACGAATATCCAGAAGAGAGTCCTCGCGAAAAGAACAGAGACCCCACCCGTATACCGGACAAAAGCGATAAAACGCTCGCCGAGCGTCACGATCCAGCCGTTCATATCAGAACCTCACCTTCCGTTCGACCCCGAAGAAATCGTCGTTCTCTTTCATCCTTAATTTAATGTTGCCCGGTTTTCCGAGTTTATACTCCAATTCCACCTCGTCCTGTTTGGGACGCCCCCGTTCTATCTGCTGCGCGGAGTACGTCTTGAAATTCACCCTGAACTGTTCGCTTATGTCCCGGCCGCTGACGTACTCTTCTCCGCCCGGCACTCTCGTTACGCTAGTGCCGGCCCAGACTACGGTATTGGGATCCGACTTTATCACGATGTTCCGGAAAGCCCTTGATGTCCCTACATCCTTCATATCCATCTTGCCCTCTAAGGTCAAGACCTCATCATCAGTATAAACTTTTGAATCGAAAAATTCAAGTCTTTCGCTGTTGCCTTTCATTGTTACCTTTGCCGAATTGTACTTTATGATACCGATGTTGCCGTTTAAAAAATCCAGTGAGCCGTTGATCTTGAATTTTTTTTCCAAGTCTCCATAAATGCGGATATCCCCAAAGACCAGCCCGGAAATCAGTCCTCTTTCCATCGTCAGGTCCGTAAGCCCGGCGAGCTGCGCGCCTTTAAATCTGAAGTTCAGGTCTATCTCATTAGGCGGCGAAGAAGAAAAAAACCCGTTGGCAAATACAACATCGCCATAATTCAAGCCCAATAATTTTATTTCGCCGCCCTCGACCTCATAGGTCCCTTTAAGCTCGCGTATAGGGTCATAATTTATGAGCGACCCCGATGTGCTGAAATCGCCTACGACGGTGTCCAATCTGCCGTCTTTGCCGTAATTTAACTTGCCGTTTATATTATAGTTAGATAAAAGGTCGAATCCAAGCAATTTTAAATGCGTCGCGTTTATGTTCAACGTGAAATACGGTAATTTCGAAAAATCGCCTATGATGCCGACGTGGCTTTCCTCCCCTAAAGCGGCTGCGTTACCCCCTATATCCTGAGGATATAAATCGATCCTGAAGCCCTTCTTTGCGGATTCAAAGACGCCGCTTAAGAGCAGATTATCGCCAAAATTAAAATTCTTGAGGGAGACCTCGTTTTCCGTCGCGGAGACATTGCCGGAAAAATTTAAGTTCAGCCTTTCCGGAATCTCAAAAGTGCCGCGCACGGCCATCTCCTCAATGACGCCGCTTATCTCCGCCTTCAGGAAATAACCTCTGCCCTTTATCGCTCCTTCGAGGCGGATCACCGAACGCGCCAGAGGGAAACCAAGGCTACCGCTGCCAAAAAATCTTTGCCCAAAGATACTGGCGCTAACGTTACGAGACTCTATTCCTTTCTCGTCGAGTTTGAAATTACCGTTAAATTCGGTGATCACCGGTATGGCCTGGGAGTTATGAAATGAGCCGTCCCTGATAGATATGGTTATCTCTTTCCACGCGGGCTCCACCACTTTCGGGATCGCGAATTTATTCCCGGCATCGTAAAAATAGACATTAGGAGAGATAAAAGTGATTTTATTCAGCTTGTAAAATTTTTTAAAGGCGATGTCCCATATCCTGTAGTCGAGCTCTATCGCCGACGAGGAAAAGAAGAGTTGTCTTACGGGTTGGGCTGCCGCGCCGGCGCCATATAGCTTGACGTCCTTGAGGACTATCTCCCTGAATATCCCGCCTTCTATATCGCCTATCTCGCCTTCTAACCCGATCTTCTCTTTTATCAGCGCCAGCGATTTGTTCTTGAAGCCCTCAAGAAAAACCCTTCCCTCTAGATCGATATAAACCAGGATAAAGAGTATGGCAACGCCTATTATCAGAAGCGGACCGCCTCTGTGTCTCCTCAAGTCTTTCCTGCCCCGATTTCCTCGAATGTCAGGTGGTCAAATTTTAAGCCTGCCTTCACAGGCCTTCCCTTTTGGACCTTGCCGGAGATTATTTCATGCGCAAGAGGGTCCTCCAGGAACCTTTGGATCGTCCTCTTAAGGGGCCTCGCGCCATAAATAGGATCGAACCCTTTGTTGATCAAAAACTCTATGGCTTCTTTGCTTAGTTCGATCGAGATCTCATGTTGTTCCCTAAGCCTGTCCTTGACTTCGGCGACCTCGATATCGACTATCTTATAGAGGTCCTCTTTGGTCAACGGCTTAAAGACTATTATATCGTCTATCCTGTTTAAGAACTCCGGCTTAAATGTCTTCTTGACCTCATCAAGCAATTTTTGTTTCATATTCTGATAGGTCAGCTCTTCCTTGTCCGATTTAAAACCGAGCGATCCCTGTTTCTTCAATATCTCGGCGCCGATGTTCGAGGTCATTATCACTATCGTGTTCCTGAAATCCACTCTCCTTCCGAAAGAATCCGTAAGCCGTCCTTCCTCAAGAACCTGAAGCAGTATATTGAATACGTCCGGATGCGCTTTCTCTATCTCGTCCAGCAAGACGACGGAATACGGGCGCCGTCTTACCTTTTCGGTCAACTGCCCGCCTTCCTCGTAGCCGACATAACCGGGAGGAGCGCCCACGAGCCTTGAAACGTTAAATTTCTCCATATATTCGGACATATCGATCTGTATCATCGCGTCCTCGTCTCCGAACATAAACTCGGCGAGCGCCTTGGCGAGCAGAGTCTTGCCTACGCCGCTCGGCCCCAAAAATATGAATGAGCCAATAGGCCTCTTGGGGTCTTTCAATCCCGCCCGTGAGCGCCTGACGGCGTTGGCCATCGCGCTTAACGCCTCATCCTGCCCGACGACTCTCCTGTGTAACTCTTCCTCGATCTTCAGGAGTTTCTCGGTTTCTTTCTGTTCCAACTTGAGGACCGGGATACCGGTCCATTTCGCGACTATCTCGGCTATGTCTTCATCGGTGACCTGCGGATAGGCCTCGGCTTTCTGCTTAGACCATTCTTTTCTTCCTCTTTCAAGTTGCGCCTTTAACTCGCGTTCCTGATCGCGAAGTGATGCCGCCTTCTCGAAGTCCTGCCCCTTTACCGCGGCCTCTTTCTCCTTCCTGACCTGCTCGATATTCTTCTCGACCTCTTTTATGTCGGGAGGTGTCGTCATTACGTTCAGACGCGCGCGCGAACCCGCCTCATCGATCAGGTCAATCGCCTTATCCGGCAGATACCTGCCGGAGATGTACTGGTCCGAGAGTTTCGCCGCGGCCTCGAGTGCCACGTCCGTAAATTTGACTTTATGGTGCGCCTCATATCTGTCTCGTAGGCCCTTAAGCACCTCTATCGTCTCCAAGACCGATGGCGGCTCCACCATTATCGTCTGGAACCTGCGTTCAAGCGCGGCGTCTTTCTCTATATATTTTCGGTATTCGTCAAGGGTGGTAGCGCCGATACACTGCATCTCGCCGCGTGAGAGCGCTGGTTTTAATATATTCGAGGCGTCGATCGCGCCCTCCGCACCTCCGGCCCCGACCAAGGTATGCAACTCATCTATAAAGATTATTATATTTTCGGAACGCTTTATCTCATCCATGACCGCCTTGATGCGCTCCTCGAACTGCCCTCTGTATTTTGTGCCCGCGACCATCAAAGCCAGGTCCAATATTATGACCCGTTTATCGCGTAATATCTCGGGAATATCTCCCTTGACGATCTTTTGCGCCAGCCCCTCGACGATGGCGGTCTTGCCTACTCCGGCCTCGCCCAAGAGCACGGGGTTATTCTTTGTCCTGCGCGAGAGTATCTGGATAACGCGCTCTATCTCGTCTTTCCTGCCGATGACGGGATCGAGTTTGCCTTCGCGCGCCAGAGTAGTCAACTCTCTTCCGAACGCATCAAGCGAAGGCGTCTTTGACTTTGCCGGAGAGGCGGCCTGTGAATATCCCGGTGTGGCTGCGCCGAGCAATGACATCACCTCTTGTCTTACCTTGTTTAAGTCGAGGCCCAGATTTGTCAAGACTTGGCTCGCGACCCCTTCGCCCTCGCGTATCAGCCCCAGAAGAAGGTGCTCTGTGCCGATATAGTTATGGCCGAGGTTCCTTGCCTCATCGGTACCGAGCTCTATGACTTTCTTTGCCTTCGGGGTAAAGGGTATATCGCCCGAGACCACTGTCGGTGGGCCCGGTTGGACCAATTTCTCCACTCCCAATCGGATAGATTCCAGGCCCAGTCCCAGATTTTGAAGGACCGCGGCCGCGACACCCTCGCCCTCTTTTATCAGCCCCAGAAGGATATGTTCGGTGCCGATGTAATCGTGGTTAAACCTCTTGGCTTCCTCTTTCGCGAGGATAATGACTTTCCTCGCTCTTTCCGTAAACCGAGAGAACATGTTCATATCTTATACCCCCTTAAATATATACTTTACCTCATAAGCTTACTTTGAATCAACTCTGCACGCTTTACGTCCCTCTCCTCGGCGGAGAGATGTTTTCCTTCTAACTTCTGCAAATGCGCCGGCTGGATCTGAACGATCAGTTCGTTGAGCATATTAATATCTATATCTTTTATCATTCCAAGGTCGATGCCGAGCCGTACCTCGGAAAGAAGGACCAGCGCTTCCTCGCTAGTCATAAGATGCGCACTCTTTAATATGCCTACGGCCCGCGATATTTTGTCGTCCAGCAACTGCTTTTGGTTCGCCAGAAGCGATTTCCTCGCCGCGTTCTCGTAATCGATGACCTGGCGTATTAAGCGCTCCAGATTATCGATGATCTCCTCTTCACTGTGCCCCAACGTAACCTGATTCGAGATCTGGAAGAAATTGCCGTACGCCTCGGTCCCTTCCCCGAAAAAACCGCGCGCGGTCAGGCCCAGTTTTGATATCGCGTTGAGCAGCTGGTTTATCTGCTTTGTCATCACAAGGCACGGAAGATGCGCCATACAGGATGCCCTCATCCCGGTGCCGACATTGGTCGGGCAACAGGTATAATAGCCGAGGTCTGTCGAATATGCGTAATCCAATTTCTTGTCGAGTTCGTCATCGATCTTATTGGCAAGCTGCCACGTGTTCTGAATATTAAATCCTGACTGCAACACCTGGATCCTTAGATGGTCTTCTTCATTGACCATTGTGCTTATTATCTCGCGGTCGCTTATCAGCACCGATTTATATTCTGGGCTCATGATATGCTCCCTGCTTATCAGATGCCTCTCCAGCAGCATCTGCTTATCGATGCTGGAGAGCTCTTTCATCCTCAGATAAAGCGCGCCCTTGAAATAATCTATATCTTTATACGCCTTCTCGAAATCCGAGAGCACCACTTCAAGCTGGGCGGGCTTGGCCCAATGCGGAAAAGGATATTTCGCGAGATTGCGCGCAAGCCTTATTCGCGAAGACATGACGATATCGGCATTGGGGCCGCTGCCCTTTAACCACTCGCCTGTCTGCGTCCACAAGTCTTCGAATCTCATCCCTTCGCCCCGGATTTCTTCTCTAATTCGCGTATCTTGTCCCTTATCTTCGCCGCCTCCTCAAAATCCTCGTTCCCGATGGCGCACTGTAATTTCTGGCGTAGTTCCTGCAGTTCCGATTTCTTTGTCGGCGTATATACCTTGTCTGACTTGACCTTGCCCGTATGGCGCATCGAACCGTGGATCCTCTTAAGAAGGGGCAGCAGATTCTCCTTAAACGCCTTGTAACACTCGCCGCAACCGACCCTGCCGTTCTTCCTGAAATCCTTTAAGGTCATCCCGCATCCGGAACATTTGGCCAAGACATCCTTTACTTCAGACTCCTGAGTCAAATCGCCCATGCCGGCCAAGAGGTCCGCGATACTGAAATGCTGCTCCATCTCTATACCTTTTTCGTGGGCACACTGTTCGCAGAGATGAAGTTGTTTCACCTCATCGTTTATTATCTCGGTAAATTCTATCGTGGCTTCGTTCTTCTGGCAAAGCTGGCAAAGCATATCAAAACCTCACGCCGTCGCTTCTGGTTATCTTATGGAACTCACTCGTGAGAGCTAAGGTCATCTTGCCCGGCTTCCCGTTAGCGATAGTCCTTCCGTCGATCTTGACGACCGGTATAATCTCGGCCGCTGTGCCGGTTAAGAAACATTCGTCGGCATTAAAGAGGTCATATCTGGTCAGTATCTCCTCGTAGACCGGAATTTCCTTCATATGCGCTATATCGATGACCGCGCCTCGCGTTATACCCCGGAGAACGCCGATGTGTATGGGCGGAGTAAGGAGCGCGCCCTTCTTGACGATGAAAATATTGTCACCGGTGCATTCGGCGACATATCCCTCGAAGTTGAGCATGACCGCTTCCTCCACACCCGCGTTTATCGCCTCAACCTTGGCGAGGATATTATTCAAGTAGTTAAGCGACTTGATCTGAGGATTAACGGCCTCGTGAATAGTCCTCTGTGTGGGAATTGTGACTATCTCCATCCCTTTTTTATAAAATTCCGAAGGATAGAGTTTTATCTTGTCCGCTATAATGATGATCGTCGCCTTGGGGCATTTCCTCGGATCAAGGCCCAGATCCCCGACACCCCTTGTGACGATTAATCTTATATACGCGTCCTTCAGTTTGTTCTCCCGCAACGTCTTCTTGATCGCCTCGATCATCTCGTTCTTTGACATCGGGATCGCAAGCATGATCGTATGGGCGGACTGATAGAGCCTGTCGATGTGTTCCTTTAACTTGAATATCAGGCCGTCATAGGTACGGATGCCCTCAAAGACTCCGTCGCCGTAAAGCAGTCCGTGGTCAAAGACCGATATCTTCGCGTTTTCCTTCGGAAGAAACTTCCCGTCGATGTAAATTTTTAGTCTCATCTTCATCTCTCCTTATTAATTAATCCTTCCGTCCTTAATGTGTAAAATCTTCTGCGCCGCTTTCGCTATCTCCGCGTCGTGAGTTACTATTATCAACGTCGTCTTGCGTCTTACGTTTAAATCCCATAATAGCTCGATAATATTCTTGCCCGTCTCAGAATCCAGATTCCCGGTCGGCTCGTCGCATAACAACACCTCAGGATCGTTTATCAGGGCGCGCGCTATCGCCACACGCTGCTGCTCCCCGCCGGATAACTGGCTTGGGCGATGATTCAATCGCTCTCCCAGGCCGACAACGTTAAGAACGTCCGTTCCTTTTTTTTGCGCGTCTTTACCGTTGTCTCCTCTGATCCACAACGGCAAGATGACATTTTCCAGAGCGCTAAACTCAGACAATAAATGATAAAATTGGAATACAAAACCGACTTTCCTGTTGCGCAATCTTGCCCGTTCTCTGTCTGAAAGAGAGTATATATTTATCCCGTCTATGAAGACCCCTCCCGCGCTCGGGCTGTCAAGCCCTCCCAGGAGATGCAGCAAAGTCGATTTGCCCGCGCCCGAGGGGCCTAATATCGCCGTTACCTGCGCCCTTTCCGCTCTCAAATCCACGCCCTTGAGTACTTCAAGCCTTTTGGCGCCGTTTATATAACTCTTTCGTAATCCTTTCGCCTCGATCATCCTATTCATACCTCAGGGCATCAATGGGATTTAAGCGTGAGGCCTGCCATGCGGGATATACGCATGATAACAGGCTTATCAAAAGCGCCGCCGCCACTATCACAAGAGTATCGCCCGCCTGCACGTCCACCGGAAATCTGTCGATATAATATATATCCCGCGGCAACTGTATGAACTGGTATTTCTCCAAAAGATACGAAAGCCCCAGCCCACCTGCCACGCCGAGGAATGTACCTATAGCGCCGACCAAAAATCCCTCCAGCGTGAATATCGCCATAATAGAGCCGTTGGCCGCGCCTATCGATTTGAGTATGCCTATATCCTTGGTCTTTTCCATCACGACCATAATAAGAGTGCTGACGATGTTAAAGCATGCCACGATCACTATCAAAGCCAGTATTACAAACATCGCCAGTTTCTCCAATTTAAGCGCGGCAAATAAGTTCTTGTTCAGGTCCATCCATGTCCTTACCCAGAACGGAAAACCCAGCCGCTTCTGGATCTTGACTCTTAAGTCCTGCGCCAGGTATACATCGTCTATCTTTACGCTTATTCCGCCCGCCATACCTTCTGCACCGAATAATTCCTGCGCCTGCTTTAAATCTACAAACGCCAGATTCAGGTCATAATCGTACATACCGGTATTGAATATCCCGGCGACCTTAAAATCCTTGACGGCAGCTGCCATCGGTGAAGACACCAAAACCCGGTCCCCTAATCCCAGGTTAAACCTGGAGGCCATCTCCGACCCTATGATTATCCCGCCGTCTCTTAAATTATCGATAGAACCTTTTTTTATATAGTCGCCGACGCGCGTGACCCTGACTTCCTCTTCGGGAACGACTCCCTTTACCATCACGCTGTGTATCTCGTCTTTAAATTTTATAAATGCTTGCCCGTTCAAAAACGGCGAAGCGGTAACGACGTGCGGCATTGTCTTTATCTCTTTTATGACCGCCTGCGCGTCTGTGATGCCGCCGTCTTTTTCTATGACCAGATGGGAATTTGTCCCGACTATCTTATCGCGCAGGTCGTTATCAAAACCGGCCATGACCCCGATAACGACTATAAGCGCGCATACTCCCACGGCCACGCCGAATACGGAGATAAGGCTTATTATCGAGATAAATTTCTCTCTTCTCTTCGCCAGAAGATATCTTAAACTTACGGTCAGTTCATAACGCATTTATTGTTCCGGCTTCAATTGTGGAAATAAAATAACATCCTTGATGGAATCGCAATTCGCGAATAACATCGCGAGCCTGTCTATGCCGATCCCAAGACCGCCGGCAGGCGGCATCCCGTATTCCAGCGCGCGGAGGAAGTCCTCGTCTATCGCTTTTGCTGCGCTATCGGCTTCGGCCTGTTCCTCTAATCTCGCCTTCTGCTCAAGAGGGTCGTTTAACTCCGAATAGGCATTCGCCAATTCCTGCCCGCTGATAAACAACTCAAATCTCTCCGCTAGGTCCGGAGAGCCGGGCTTCCTCTTGGATAAGGGACAGAGCCGCGCCGGATAATCCGTTATAAATGTCGGCTTTGTTAATTTCGGCTCGACCGTCTTCTCGAATATCTTGTTGGCGATCTCTTCATCAAGTTTGGCGCCCTTTATATCAAGGTCCATATCCTTCGCGATCTTTTTTAAGTCCTTACCGGCCTTATAATCTATACCCGAATATTTTATGATCGCCTCGCGGAAAGGGATCCTTTCCCACGGCGGCGACAGGTCTATCTGTGTATCCCCGCGCGTTATCGCGTATTTACCGAAGAGGCGCTGCGCCAGATCCGAGATCAGGTCCTGCGTAAGATCCATCATATCCTCGTAGTTCGCGTAGGCGGCGTATAGCTCCATCATCGTAAATTCCGGATTATGCCGGGGCGAGAGGCCTTCATTCCTGAAGTTCCTGTTTATCTCATATACCTTCTCAAAACCGCCGACCAAGAGCCTCTTTAAATAAAGTTCCGGCGCTATACGCAAATACAGGTCGATCCCCAGCGCTTCGTGGTGTGTCTTAAAGGGTTTCGCGGTGGCACCCCCTGCGAGCGGCTGCATCATCGGCGTCTCGACCTCCAAAAAGCCTCTCTCGTCGAGAAAAGCCCTTATACGCGAGATCATGCGGCTGCGCAGCTCGAAGACATCCTTGACCTCTTTGTTCACTATGAGGTCGACATACCTCTGACGGTACCTTGTCTCTATATCCTTAAGACCGTGCCACTTCTCGGGCAGCGGCCTTATCGCTTTCGAGAGTATCACGAGCTCGGAGATATGGACCGTCGGCTCGCCGGTCCTCGTCTTAAAAGTCTTTCCCTTCAGGCCGATTATATCGCCTATATCGAGGTTCTCAAAGACGGCGATGCCGGCCTCGCCCAGCTCTGCGCTCTTTACGTAGTTCTGGATCTTCCCGGTCGGATCTTTTACGTCGATGAAACAGGACTTTCCATGAGAACGTATCGCCATTATGCGGCCGGCGAGCGATACTTCCCTTCCCTCTTCGAAACCCCCAACTAAGTCGCCGATATTAACGGACCTCTCGAATTTTCCGCCGTAAGGCTCTATGCCTCTTGATCTCAGGCTCTCGAGTTTCTTGATCCTCTGCTTTATCAGGTCGTTTATTTCTTCCAATTTTTCCGCCTTAATTTGATATAATTATAAATAAAATAAAGGGTTAAGTCAAACAAAAAAACCCAGATACATGTCCGTGCAAACAGGTCGCCGTGTTTAAAATAAAAGGTCTCTCCTTTTAGGGGCACTACCTTGGCCGTTGCGAAACCCGGAACAAAGATCTTTTCGCCTTTCGCGTCTTTGACGCTTCCGGTGACCTTGCCCTTTTGGTCAATAAAACAGGAGTATCCGGTATTGGCACTTCTTACTACGCTTATCCTGTTCTCCACCGCGCGGAAGACCGATGACTGCGCGTGCTGATAAGGTGCTCCTGTCTTCATGAACCACGCGTCGTTGGTTATGACGACCATAAAATCGGCGCCGCGCCTGACGGACTCGGCCACCAGTTCCGGAAATATATCCTCAAAACAGATTAGGACGCCGAATTTAGCCTTCTTTCCCTTATCGAGCGGGACCTCGAATATCGTATATTCCCTACCCGGAGAATAATCCTCGCCCATATCGTAGCGCGTCTTCACGAAGGAGAATATATTGTCGCCGAAAGGCACGTACTCGCCGAAAGGCACAAGATGTATCTTGTCGTAGCGCTTGACGATCTTGCCCTCATTGGAAAACAGGACCGCGCTGTTAAAGTAGGGGCCCCTCTCAGGTGTTGCCTCCGACGGCGTCCCAACCAAGAGGTATACGTTTAATTCTTTCGCTAGATTTGAGACGGTATCGAATATCTTCTGTTCCGTCTCCAGGAACCCCGGCACAGAGGTCTCGGGCCATATTATCAGGTTCGGCTTGTCTTTCGCCGCCTCGACAGTGAGCGATACATATTGCTTTAAGATGTCATCCGCGTATTTCTCGTCCCACTTCTGCACCTGCGGGATATTGCCCTGAATGACCGAAACCTTAAGCGCATCTCCCCTGAATTTCTCGTCCATCCTAAAATAACCGTAAATTGAGACGACTACCAGCATTATCACCAGCAGGGCAAGATATCTGGGTTCCGGGACTAGACCTTTCATCTTCTTCTTTATCTTCGAAGCAAGCAACGCGTTCGTAAAGATTACCAGGAAAGAGACACCGTAGGCTCCGGTCATATCGGCGATCTGTATGATTGGGAGATTCTCCCACTGGGTATGCCCTAAGAGCGCCCAGCCGAAACCCGTAAATAAATGGCTCCGCAGATATTCAAGGCCTACCCAGAGCGTGCTTACCAAAAACGCGTATCTTATCCGCGGCCGCGGAAATTGCATCAACAGGATATCCGCTCCGACGGCGAAGAGGCCGAAGTATAAAGCCAGATAAAGAGACAGGACGATCTCGCCTATTATCGCGACGTAAGAAACCCAATACAGCGACGAGGCGAAGAATAGAATGCCGGTTATATACCCCGTGAAGAATGCCTCCAGCGGTTTCTCGCCCCTTATCGCTATCAGAAGCGGTATCAGCGCGAACCACGCCAGAAAACTAAGGTTGAATATCGGATAAGAAAGCGTCAATAAGACCGCTGAAAGCAAAGGAAGCAATATTAAGCGCCGCAACATTTTTTATACTTCTTTCCGCTCCCGCACGGACAGGGGTCGTTGCGCCCAACTTTAGGCGTTTCCCTGTGGATGGGAGCTTGTTTTACGTCCGCAGGCGCGTTGGCCACATCCATCGGATGCGGTCCCATGGTCCGCGGGCCACGGGCCGATAACGGCTGCATCTCCTGATGGATGAACTGCTGCGGAACGGCGTCAAAGACCCCTCTTACCTTCTCTTCTTTAACGACCTGCACTCTGAATATGAACTCCAGCGCGTCTTCCTGTATCCTGTTAAACATATCCTCGAACATGGCATAACCCTCATTCTTATATTCGATGAGAGGGTCTACCTGTCCGTATGCCCTGAGGCCTATGCCTTCTTTGAGGATATCTATTGCGTACAGATGATCCTTCCATTTCGAATCTATCATATCAAGTAAGATCGTCTTCTCGATGTGCCTCATCGCCTCGGCTCCGAAAGATTGTTCTCTCTTTTCATAAGACTTTGTCGCGATCTCAAGTATTTTTTCTCTTATCTCCTGCCTTTCGGCTTTAAATAATTCCGGCGGCGGCGCGATGGCGAACTTCGCGTGTAACCATTCCGAAAAGCCGTCTATGTCCCACCCGTCGCTGCGTGTCTTTTCATTCATATGTATGTCCATCGCCACATCCAAAGCGCTTTCTATCATCCCGAATATATAATCCTTCAGATCTTTCCCCTCGAGGATCGCCCTCCTCTCGGAATAGATGACTTCTCTCTGTTTGTTCATGACGTTATCGTATTCGAGCAGTTGTTTTCTTATCTCAAAGTTGTGCGCCTCGACCCGTTTCTGCGCGGTCTCGATGGACCTTGAGACCAGAGGATGCTCTATGGACTGCCCTTCTTCCATCCCGAGTTTATCCATTATGAATTTGATCCTGTCCGAGCCGAATATCCGCATCAGGTCGTCCTCGAGAGCGAGATAAAATCTTGAAGAGCCCGGATCACCCTGGCGCCCTGAACGTCCGCGCAGCTGATTATCGATGCGACGCGCCTCGTGGCGCTCGGTGCCGAGGACATGCAGGCCGCCGAGTTTCACAACCTCGTTATGCTCGGCCTCTACCTTTACCCGTATCTTGGAGAGCATCTCTTCTTTCTCTTTCGGGTCTATATCTTTCGGCTCCACACCCTTCTGCCCGAAGTGGTCATTAACCATCGCCTCGGAGTTACCGCCCAAGAGGATATCCGTTCCGCGGCCGGCCATATTCGTCGCTATCGTCACTGCCTTTAACCGCCCGGCCTGCGCGACTATCTGCGCCTCCATTTCGTGGTATTTCGCGTTTAAGACCTGATGGGGCACACCGCGGCGTTTTAACATGGTACTCAATCTCTCGGACTTATCTATCGATATGGTGCCCACAAGGACCGGCTGACCTTTAGTATATAATTGCGCTATTTCTTCGACGACGGCGTTGAATTTTTCTCTCTCCGTCTTGTATATCGCGTCAGGGTAATTAGTCCGTATCAAAAACCTGTTCGGGGGGATGACGACGACGTCTAAGATGTATATCTTGCTGAACTCCGCCGCCTCTGTCGCCGCGGTCCCTGTCATTCCGGCTAATTTATCATACATCCTGAAATAGTTCTGGAACGTGATCGTGGCAAGCGTCTGGTTTTCCCTCTCTATCTTGACGCCCTCTTTTGCTTCGACCGCCTGATGAAGGCCGTCAGACCATCTTCTTCCGGGCATGAGGCGCCCGGTGAATTCATCTACTATTATGACCTCGCCGTCCTTGATGACGTATTCGACGTCAAGTTTGTATAATTCCTTGGCCAACAGCGCCTTCTCTACGCAATGTTTCTCCTCCATCGACTCTATGTTATGCATATCCTCGAGTCCCCACGCGCGCACGACCTTGGTCTCGCCCTGTTCGGTCAGATAGACAGTATGGCCTTTCTCATCGACTATGTAATCGCCGCTCTCGACCTTCGTCTCTTCATCCTTCGCCCCTTTTTCCAGCCCTTTGACTATGGAAGCCGCTTTATAGTATTTGTCGGTGGACTCCTCGGCCGGGCCGGATATGATAAGAGGGGTCCTCGCCTCGTCTATCAATATCGAGTCGACCTCGTCAACTATCGCGTAATGAAGCGGCCTCTGGACCATGTCCTCGAGCCGGTATTTCATATTGTCACGCAGGTAGTCGAAACCGAACTCGTTATTCGTCCCGTAGGTTATATCGCAATTATATGCGGCCTGCCTCTCTTTATCGTTCATATCGTGCTGTATCGCGCCGACAGTCAAGCCCAAAAATTCATAGATCGGCCCCATCCAGTATCTGTCGCGCTTGGCAAGATAATCATTAACGGTAACGATATGGACGCCATGGCCCGATAAGGCGTTTAGATAAGCGGATAAAGTGGCGACGAGTGTTTTTCCTTCTCCTGTGGCCATCTCCGCGATCTTTCCTTCGTGAAGGACCATGCCGCCGATCAGCTGGACGTCGAAATGGCGCATATTTACGTTCCGCTTTCCGGCCTCG
>JAUYOH010000037.1 GCA_030695925.1 Candidatus Omnitrophota bacterium | reverse complement strand
GCAGGTCTATAAGATCTACAAGACGAAGCACGCGCGGGACCTGTCGCTGCCGATGTATATCTTATTTGCGGTAGGGGTCTTGTTATGGCTTGTTTATGGTATTATAATCAATAGCCTTCCTGTAATCTTAGCGAACGGCATAACCTTTATCTCCTGCGTGTATATTCTGGTGATGATGGTCAAGTATAAATAAAAGAGTAACCGTTATTAATATGCCAAAGACTAAAATAATATGTACTATAGGTCCGGCGTCATCAGACAGGACAACACTAATGAAGATGATGCTTGCCGGAATGGATATCGCGCGCCTTAATTTCTCACACGGGACCCATAAAGAGATGGATCAGAGAATAAAGCTTATCCGTCGGTTGAACGCGAAATACCGCAGGAATATAAAGCTTCTCGGCGACCTTCAGGGCCATCGTATAAGGATAGGCGGCCTTGCTTCGCCGCTTGAACTTAAAAAACGCCAGACTCTATGGCTTACGCAGGAGAATGTTAAGGCAACGCAAGACAGGATACCTTTTGATTATAAAGGCCGGTTAAGCGATGTAAAGAACGGCCGGCACATATTTATAGATGACGGTAATATTGCCTTGGAAGTAACGGGCCGCGCAAGGAACAGCTTAAAGACAAGAGTTATCGCCGGGGGCCTTCTTAAGGGGCATAAAGGCGTAAATATTCCGGATGCCAAACTTAAGTTTGAAGGCATAAGCAAAAAGGACATAGATGATATATCGTTTTGCGAAAAATACGGCGTAGAATATATCGCGCAGTCATTCGTGTGTACAGAAGATGATATACTGGATGTAAGAAGGCGGCTTAAAAAAAGCACGCGGTGCCGGATTATCGCCAAGATCGAGAACAGGGAAGGGATAAAAAATATAGATGGGATAATCAAAGTTTCCGACGGCATCATGATAGCGCGCGGAGATATGGGCGTGTCTTTGCCTATTTATGAGATACCCATACTGCAGAAGATGATCATTAAAAAATGCGTCCACGCCGCTAAGATCGTGATTACCGCCACCCAGATGCTTGAAAGCATGACCGAGAATTTAAGGCCGACGCGAGCCGAAGTTACCGACGTCGCCAATGCCATTCTTGACGGCTCCGGATTTCTTATGCTTTCCGCGGAGACCGCGGTGGGAAAATACCCGGTAGAGGTCGTAAGGATGATGAACCAGATCATCAGGTTCACGGAATTGAATAGATGATCAGTAAACCGGAAGGTTCTCCATAACTAATGGATGCCAAAGCATTTGAGGATTTAGTCACCGAGGCGGTTGAGAGCCTGCCCGAGGAATTTAAGCGCAAACTCGAGAATATAGATGTCGTCATCGAGGAAGAGCCGACGCCGGAGCAGGTGCGGTCGGCGCGCGTGCCGAAGAGCGTATTCCTGATGGGGTTGTATCAGGGCGTGCCGTTTTCCAAGAGGACGCATTTTTACGGCAACGTCCTGCCTGATAAGATAACGATATTCAGGAACAATATCGAGCGGGCCTGCCGCGGCGACGAAGAGATAAAAGAGACCATAAGGCGCACCGTCATTCATGAATTCGCGCACTACTTTGGCTTAAGTGATGAGCATATGAAAAGGTCCGGCACATATTAGCGGCGAGGTCCTTCCTTGACCATTCCCTTTGATAATGGTAAACTTTTACATCGAATACTAAAGACGAGGAGAAGATGATGTCGCGCGCTATTTTATCGTTTATCTTGATTTCGGCGATCGCGGTGTCTTTTTGCGCGGACGCGCAGGGTGCCACGAAGAAGCCGGTGAAAATAACAGAGAATGATAAAGACAGCACGGTCGAGATGCGTGTCGGCGAGTTATTGGAAGTGACGCTTATAGGCAATCCTTCCACCGGCTATATGTGGGACGTGGCGTCTGTGAACCCGAATATCCTTAAGCCGATCGAGCAGTTGGAATTTCAGGGCGATAGCAAAGCCATCGGCGCCCCCGGCAAATTAACGCTGCGTTTTGAGGCCACACGCGCCGGCAAGACGCCGCTTAAACTGATATACCACCGTCCGTGGGAGAAGAATGTCGAACCGATAGATACCTTCGAAGTTACCGTAGTAATCAAGGATAAATAGGCAAAGGGGAAATATGAAAAAAATAGCTTTAGCGGGTTTAGTTATTTTGGCGGCTATAGTCATCATCTCCTCGTTTTTTATGCCATGGGCTCAACTGAGCACTTCCGTTACAAAAGTTTCGAAGGAGTTGACAGGCGGAAAGTTCCTGAGGGAATTATCGCGGATAACCGACGCTATAGGAAAAGTCGGCGGGGATATACAGATAAAGACCTCTATCAGCGGCTATGACATCCCGTCAATGGCGAACAAGAAATCATCCAAGGTCGCTATCTCCCTCGTGCAAGGCCTGTTGAAAGACGCAAAAGACCTCGACAAAAAAGCCGCGCTTGTTTTTCTCCTGCCGATCTTCGCGGTCGTCTGCGCCGCGCTCGCAGTTATAGGACTGAAGAATAAGTTATCCGTCATATTGATGTTGATAATAAGCGGTGCCATATCCCTCGGAGGCCTTTATAGGTTAAAGACATTGGACCTTGCGAGCCTGCCTGTCGATATAACGATAGAGAAGGGCCTCTGGCAGACCCTGTATGCGTATCTTTTCATCTTCATCGTAAGCATAATCTGGCTTGTAACAGATAAGAAGCAGGCAAGCGGTAAATAAATTGGATAAGTTCGGAGTAAGTTCCGTAAAAGAGCATGCGTTGCTGGCCAAGATGCTACGCCTGGGTGTCAAGAAGAGTGATATAGCCGAATCCTTTATAAGATCAGGCGGGCACGGCGGGCAGAACGTAAACAAAGTCGCGACGTGCGTATATTTAAAACATATCCCGACCGGCATCGAGGTAAAGTGCAGCCGTGAGCGCTCGCAGGCCTTGAATCGTTTCCTGGCGCGGCGTATACTTGTAAATAAAATAGAAGAAAAAATGCTGGGCAGGGCCTCGGAGGAACGACAGAGGATAGAGAAACTGCGGCGGCAGAAACGCAAAAGGTCGAAAAGGGCGAAGGAGAAGATGCTTGCCGGCAAGAAAAAACATTCGCAGAAGAAATCCTTTCGCGGGAGAGTGGAAGCGGACCATGAGTAAGAGAATATTTATCTCAGCCTTGTTCTTAACGGTATCGCTATTTTTATTCCGTGGCGCGAGCGCATACGCATCCGCGATCTCGTGGAAGCATGACCTCCCGGCGGCGCTCGAAGAGTCCCAAAAGACCGGTAAGCCGGTCATGGTGGATTTTTATACCGAATGGTGCGGCTGGTGCAAGAAACTGGACGCCGACACTTACAGTAATTCGACGGTCCAGAAGTTAGCGGAAGAATTTATCAACGTCAAGATAGACGGCGACAAGAGCAATGACCTCGTAGCTAAATAC
>JAUYOH010000027.1 GCA_030695925.1 Candidatus Omnitrophota bacterium | reverse complement strand
GGTGTGTTTAATCACACAAAAGAGTGCAGGCGTAAGGAGAGAGATTTTAGCCTCACAATGCTCATAGGGGTGGGGCGGGTCCTTCCCGGGGCGGTCGGCGCGCAGGTCGGGCGAGGCGACCTTTGTGAGTGATTTAAAATCCAAAAAATCCATTTCAATTTCACTGAAAAAGGGCCTCTTACGGGAAAGTGCCCCCTGCGAGTTTTTTTCAATACATTATGAATAAAGGAGTTATATAAAAATTACCATATGGCAAAGATTAAGATAAGCCCCGAAACCAGTGAAATAACACTTGCGGACGTGCATCCATACCCATGTAACCCCGCAGGATATCGGAAAGCGCTTTCGCGGGCCTTAAAAACCTTGAAAAGTTTGGGTATCTCGGTCTTCTTATGGTGAATAAAAGTATGTAGGTGAAAGAAGAAGGACTTTAACCTCACAATGCTCATAGGATCGAAGGAAATGAAGAGGGAAACGAGCAATATTGAAGCAGCCGGTGAAGAGCCGCGAGGATGGGAAGCTTTAGAGATAAAGCTTAAGGAGAAGGGTCTGTCCAGATTAGAGATTGAGGAGGCTCGCAAGTCCTTTTATGGCGGGATTGAGGTGCTAACAAAGATGTTTTTAGCGCGTTGTTCAGCGGAGCAGAAATCCCTTGTATAAGAGTGCATATTACGGTAAAGTAGGCTCATATGAAAGTAGCGTTATACACGAGAGTAAGCACAGAGGATCAGGTGCGGGAAGGTTTTTCGCTTGAAGTTCAACGCGATTATCTTTTACAGTACGCGAAGAACTTCGGCTGGGATGTCTTTTGCAGTATGTCGGGCCGGGATGTTTATATGGACGACGGCTATTCAGGCGGCAATATGGACAGACCGGCATTGCAGAGGCTTCTTTTTGACGCGCGCAATAAGCGGTTTGATCTACTACTGGTGTATAAGCAGGATCGTTTAAGCAGGCGGCTTAGGGACCTTTTAGGGCTTCTTGAAGAGTTTGAGACGTTGGGTATCGGCTATAAGTCGGCCACAGAGCCTTTTGACACGACTTCAAGCGCCGGTAAGATGGCCATTCAAATGCTGGGCAGTTGCGCGGAATTTGAGAGAAACAGGCTTGTGGAGAGGGTATTCCCGGGGATGGTTGTTGGGGTTAAGAGGGGCCACTGGCAGGGTGCGCGATACGCCCCCTATGGTTATCGCTATAATAAGGAAATCAAGAAATTAGAGGTGCATCCGGAAGAGGCAAAAATCGTCAAAGAAATTTATGCGATGTATCGTAGCGGCAAAAGCACTTCTAAAATAGCCGGGCATTACTACGCTCTCGGGATTCCTTCGAGACAAGGCGGTAAGTTTTACAATAAGTTTATTTCATCAATACTGCAGAATAAGGCGTATTTAGGCACGCTGGTATGGAATAAAAGGCATTACGACACCAAGGAAAAGACAAGCAATGGCGAGGGTAAAGGTTATAAATACGTGAATAACGATCCGTCCAAGGTTATTGAAGTCCCAAATACTCACGAGCCGATCATTACACAAAGAGAGTTTGATGAGGTACGGACGCTTCTTAAGCGTAACCGTGCCAACAGCGTAGTCAGGTTCAGAAATAATGTGTATCACCTGTCCGGTATTTTGAAATGCAACGAGTGTGGGGGTAATTACCGCGGCCTTACAGCTACAGTTAATCATCGGACAAAGATGAGGCGGCCATGGTATCGGTGTTCTTCGAAAGGTATTCCGCATATCAAATGCGGTAATAAGGCCGTTACGGCTGACGCTATCAACAAGCAGGTCTGGGATATTGTTGATGTTGTGCGCCAAAATCTCCACGTGCTCGAAGAGCTGGGGGACATGATTAAGCTTAGCGCATCAGA
>JAUYOH010000021.1 GCA_030695925.1 Candidatus Omnitrophota bacterium | reverse complement strand
CTCGCGTCATGGCCTCTATCGCTATATCAAGTTCCGCCGATACGCAAACCGCAACATGCGAATAGTCGCTATTCGTCCCCCATGCTATGAGGCGCGAAATCCAATTCTTTTCTGCTTTGAATAGTAGTATGTCACCTGGTTTCATATATTATTTTGAGAAATGGGCGCTGTCCCTAATTTGGAGGAGTTTCTGACTCACTATATCCACGGCAAAAACCCTCAGATAAACACCTCTTAAGGATTTGAAATCTGTCACTTCCTTATCTG
The DNA here is from genome assembly GCA_030695925.1 of Candidatus Omnitrophota bacterium. Classification (GTDB taxonomy): domain Bacteria; phylum Omnitrophota; class Gorgyraeia; order Pluralincolimonadales; family Pluralincolimonadaceae; genus JAGUXU01. The sequence continues at coordinate 2,380 of JAUYOH010000021.1, read as the reverse complement.
CAAGTAATTTTTTAATCCATTGATAAAACGTATCGGTAGAAAATATCCCAAATCCTGTTGAAGGAATAAATAAAGGAAGGAATTGAAGGACAACTCTATACCACGCTTTTTTAAAAAGGCTCCTGACATCCGCAAAATCATTAAAATCTTTCTTCCAAATAATATCCTTTATTTCGTTAATGCTGTAGCCAGCCGCATAAAGGGCCGCGATTATCGCACCGGCCGATGTCCCTGCTACCCGGTTAAAACTTACCCCTTCTTCTTCAAGACGCTTCAAAGCGCTAATGAGGGCAATTCCTTTAACTCCACCACCTTCAAAAACACCGTCAAATATTTTCTCTACCATAAATCCATCCTAGATGTTTAGTCGTGAACGCGACATATCTAAACACTTAATTTAGTTGTGCTTCTCTTTTTACGTCCCCCCTAATTTTCCATTTGATGGTCTTTTGATAGCTGCGTCTTTTAGGTCATCGGGAGACGGAGTCATTCGATTGAGCCAGTCAAAAGCAAAAACCTCCATTTGCGTTTTAGGAATATCGCTAGCAGCAATAAACCCCTCGCCTGGCATACCAGTCTCCTCGCTTACCACAAGGATTGTAAGAGGAGGAAGTTTATCTTTTCTCGGGACGGTTCTGCACGCCATCCCAGGCCTGTCCTTTTCCTAATCCCAGACGTGTCCCGGGGACAGGTCTGGCTTGCTAGCTGGGACGGGTGTGGGATTACCATGAGAACCGTCCCCAAAATCCACCAAAATCCAACTGTTATGTCCCTGTTATACATATAAAACAATCCCCTGCGTGGTCGCACCTCGACATGAAGACCTTCCCACTATAACGCCTGCTACAGTGAAACAACAGCAGCCTCCCCAATAAAAGCATATCTTTCAGGCACACAGGTAAAGATGACGATCTGACATTCCTTGGCGGCTACCGCCAATACGGTGCCCATCAACTTCAGACGCTCCGGGTCGGTATAACCCAGAGCATCATCCAAAATGACCGGTGTTCCGCCATCCTTTGCCACTATCATGGAACATGACAACCGGTACATCAAAGAAAGTTGTTCTCTTGTACCTCCGCTAAGGGAATCAAAGGGGACCGTGACACCCGAGACCGTTCTGTTGGTAATTTTCAAATCATCATCGATAGTCACCTGGAATGAAGAATCAAAGACCAAACGACCGAGTCTTTCCATTTTTTCTTTGAGCGGGGCCACATAAGCCCGACTCGCCTTGTCCCTCTCTTCATACATGGTATCAAAAAGGCATTTGGCCGCATTGGCTCTAAGGGCGGAGGCACGGTTTTCGAACGCCAATTTTTCAAATTGATTCTTTACCGCGTTTAATTTTTCGTGAAGCCCCTCTTCGCCCTTCATTTTAAGACGAGTTTGGATCTCAAGTAAACCCCTGTCTTTTGAATCATGACTATTTTTTATCGTTTTCAAGGAACCCTTGGTGGAATCTGCCAGGGCTATTATTTGTTCGGAGTTGAAAGCCTTTAAAGAGTCTGCGGCTGAACGGTATGCAGCATCTTCTAAGAGTACAGCCCTATCGGCAGCGGTCAAGTTGGCCTCGAGTGTTTCATCAGATTCTTTTTTTTGGGCTTTATCGAGGTTTTCTTGAGTCTGTTTGAGGTCTTTGGCCAACTGCTCAAGTTTTGCCACAGCTTCCCTGTGTTTTATATTTACACCTTCGTAAAAAGAGCCCGCTGACTCGAAAACCTTACGCGTCTTTTCCAATTCGTCACTCGCAGCCTGAAGATCTGCTTCAGCCTTTGTCCGTTCCTTTTTTGCCGTGTCAAAATCCGGACAAATCGCGGGGTCTTTAACCCGCTCAACAAGGTAGTTCGGCACGCTTTGCTGGAGATTGTGCAACCTTTGTTCAAGGCTTTCGTAAGTAATATCTCTAAGGTTTTCCTTCTCGACCCGAATCTTGTTTTCAACACCCCGCAATGCCTCTTGGCGTTCGTCATGCGCTTTTCTGGCTTCGTCCGGACCTGCCACAGTGGCGGCGGCACAGGCGGCCTGGAGGGCCTGCCGAGCATCTTCAGCCTTTCGGGCAAGCCCTTCAATGCTGGAGCCTGCGGTTATTTCGATATCAAGAGTTCCTGGAATGGACACCTTGGTCTTATCTGAGACGGATATTTTACGGACTTCGTTACTGTCGAGAACAACCTCCGTATCGTCGATGGACAGGCGACATTTAGAGATGGAGCGAAGGAGAACACTTGGCGAACCTATTTCCATCTTGGCACAGGCGGTCTTATAACCGAGTTCTGCTTCCTTTATCCTGTCTAAGGCGCGGGCATCTACCTTATTCTTCGCCAACATCGTCTCTGCCTGGGCGGCGTCTTTACGAGCCTCGTCAATCCGTTGTTTA
>JAUYOH010000017.1 GCA_030695925.1 Candidatus Omnitrophota bacterium | reverse complement strand
CCTGCAATTGTCAAGCAAAAATCATTTCGCTGTTATAGCAAGGCAAAAATGTCCTGTTTCTAGCAAAGCAAGAATGTCCGGTTTTCATGTTTCAATTAGTAGTAGTTCTTTTTCTTTTTGGCTACCTTTTTCTTTTTGTTCATACTGTGGATATTGTGGATTAATACATCTGACTCTCCAGGGATGATCCGCCGCGGGCGTATGGGCCCTATTGGGGAATACATATGGCCTTGACGGTTTTAATTGTATTATCTTCTCTGTCCGCACTGCTATCTCTTTAAACTTCAGCACCATATTTTTATGCCGTATCAACATAGAGCCGTCGATTCTCTCTTCCACGGTGACCTTTTGAGTCCTGATGTTGTTCTCTATCTGATACAGCTTCTTATCGTGCGCTACGGTAAAATCTTTCCTTAAGGCGCGTTCTGTCTTCTTACAAAGAATCGTATCGAGATCTATGCCTTTAGACAAAGGCCTGTGCAGATCCGCGCTCTTTGCCGCGGGCACAGAAAATCGTTTATTGTAAATAGGAAGGTATTCTTTTAAGAACGAGTTGGCTTCTTCTATCGATCTGATCTTCCTTAAGCGCATCTCTTTTACAAGCCGGTCCTGGAACGTCCTGAAAAGCCGCTCGACCCTTCCTTTAGCCTGAGCAGAATGGGCGAATATGACATCTACGCCTAATTCTTTAAGAGCTCTGCCGACTTGCGTCAGAGGCTCCCTATTCTCAAGCTCATCCTCAATTGAGGGCTTCTTATTCGATTTATACGTCGTGTGGCGGTCTATATAGACGCTTATAGGGATACCTTTAGCCTTGATGTATGACTTAAAGCTCGCCATAAATGGCAGAGTGCCTTCATGGTCGTGGAATTCCGCTGAGACCTTGCTGGTAGCGTCATCTATCTGCCCCATAAGCACGCACCATGGGCCGCGGCCTTCGAACCAATCATGATGTGAACCATCAGCCTGAATCATCCATCCGTAATTCGTCTTACGTTCCCGCCAGTTGCGATGAGGCCGGGCCTTACGGCTTGCGTAGGCAATATGTTCTTCGATAAACCACGTTCTTAAGAGCTCGCGGCTCACTTTAATCTTATCTCTTTCAAAGAGCTTCTCTGAAGCCAGTGTTGGGCTAAAACCTTCGTAAATATCCTTGCAGAGATTTAGCGCCTTCTTCTTGACCTTATCAAGAGTACGGTTATGCGCCGGCTGTCCTCTTAGTTTATGGACTATGCCCTTGTCGCCCTCTTTGGCTATTCGCGCTGCCATCCTCCTGATGTGCCTGTCAGTTAAATCCAGAACACCGGCCGCTTCTGTCTGGGTAATACTTTTATCCAGCACCTTGTGAATTACATTAAGCCGCTTCAGTTCCTCCTGCGT
>JAUYOH010000012.1 GCA_030695925.1 Candidatus Omnitrophota bacterium | reverse complement strand
GAGTACTAAATGGGCTATGGAGCCTACCAGCTTTCTGAACCCAATTAAACTCCGAATGCTATTATCCTTAACTCGGGAGTAAGACAGTGGGGGATAAGCTTCATTGTCAAAAGGGAAACAGCCCAGACCGCCAGCTAAGGTCCCAAAATATAAGCTAAGTGGCAAAGGATGTGAAACTGCGTAGACAACCAGGATGTTGGCTCAGAGGCAGCCATCATTTAAAGAGTGCGTAACAGCTCACTGGTCGATTGTGGTTTTGCGCCGATAATGAGCGGGGCTCAAGCTTATTACCGAAGCTGCGGATTTATATCTGCCTACGGGCAGGTATAAGTGGTAGAGGAGCGTTCTATTATAGGTTGAAGGGGTACCGAGAGGAGCCCTGGACGAAATAGAAGTGATTATGCCGGTATGAGTAGCGAAAATCCCGATGAGAAAACGGGACGCCGAAAATCTAAGGTTTCCTGGGGAAGGTTAATCCGCCCAGGGTTAGTCGATCCTAAGCCGAGGCCGAAAGGCGTAGGCGATGGACAATACGTTAATATTCGTATACCACCTGTTTGGTGTTTGAGCTTTAAAGTGACGCAGAAGGTTAAACCATCGCGCTGTAAGGATGTGCGCGTCCAAGCCTGTAGCCCCGCACCAGTAATGGTGCTGGGTGAGGGGTGTTAGGGAGCCTGATCTACGGAGAGGGTAAACTGGTTGATACCACGCTGCCTAGAAAAACCTTTAAAGTGAATCAAACGGGTGATCGTACCGTAAACCGACACAGGTAGATGGGGAGAATATCCTAAGGCGCTCGATATAACCCTTGTTAAGGAACTAGGCAAAATAGCCCCGTAACTTCGGAAGAAGGGGTGCCCCGAATGGTGAACGTCCTGCGACGCGAGCCGTTCGGAGTTTCAATAAAGTGGCTCTTGTGACTGTTTAGCAAAAACACATGTCTCTGCTAACTCGCTGAGAGGAAGTATAGGGACTGACACCTGCCCGGTGCTGGAAGGTTAAGGGGAATTGTTATCCCTCGTAAGAGGGAGAAGCTCTGAACCGAAGCCCCAGTAAACGGCGGCCGTAACTATACCGGTCCTCAGGTAGCGAAATTCCTTGTCGGGTAAGTTCCGACCCGCACGAATGGTGTAACAACAGGAGCGCTGTCTCAACAGGGGGATCGGTGAAATTGTAGCAGCGGTGAAGATGCCGCGAACCCGCGACTAGACGAAAAGACCCCGGAACCTTTACTGTACTCTGGTACTGGACTTTGGTTCGATATGTGTAGGATAGGTGGGAGGCTTTGAAGCTCGGGCGTTAGCTCGAGTGGAGCCAACGGTGAAATACCACCCTTATTTAACTCGGGTTCTAACCCGCATCCGTGAATCCGGATGGGGAACAATGCCAGACGGGCAGTTTGACTGGGGCGGTTACCTCCTAAATTGTAACGGAGGTGTTCAAAGGTTTCCTCAGTGCGGTCGGCAATCGCACGTAGAGCGTAAAG
>JAUYOH010000050.1 GCA_030695925.1 Candidatus Omnitrophota bacterium | reverse complement strand
CAGAATGGCAGACTTGCAAATTCATGCCTCATCCATGTGTCAAAAACATAATGAAGGAACAGATTTGCCAGCACAGGACTAATGACCCCGCCTTGCGGTGTTCCCTGTGTTCTTTTCACCAGCGTGCCATCGTCCTTAATGAAGGGAGCCTTTAACCAGCGCTCTATATACAGCACCATCCATTTACTCTTGGTGTGGTGCTTTACCATCTTCATTAACAGCTCATGGTCGACGGTATCAAAGAGTTTCTTGATATCAAATTCTAGAACCCAGTCATACCTCCAGCAACGCTCTCGTATTACTTTGACTGCTTCGATGGCCGATTTTCCCTGTCGGTACCCATACGAGTCCTGATCAAAGTGCGGCTCAACCAACGGTTCAAAGTACATCTTGACCACCGTTTGTGCCACACGGTCGGCTACTGTCGGTATTCCCAGTATCCTTTCGCCTCCGGTTTTCTTTGGAATCCCTACGGCTTTAACCGCCGGCGGAAAATATGCGCCCGATGACATCCGGTTCCATATCTTATAAAGATTCTGCTCGAGCTTTTCATCAAACTGCTCGATTGTTTCCTTATCAACTCCTGCAGAGCCTTTATTCGATTTGACCCGTCCCCAGGCTTCTTTCACCGCTTCTAGCGATATATCAAACGACTTCGTTGTCTTCATTAATCTTCCCAATTATCTGGTTGTTGATGAATGCAACTAAGACCATTTACCCCCTTCGCTCCAACCGCATTACCGGCCTTCTTCACTACTACGGGGTAATCCGCCCCTGTGCCTTGCTTCGGTACTCTCATCCTTACGGGTCCACGCTTGGATTTCTCCCTTAACATCAAGGCGACAGGTTCCCACGTTCCATGCAAAAGCCCATGCTAAATTCACGCCACCTTTATACCGGACGCCACCCAGACAGTTTGCAAGTCTCTTCTGGATTTATCCCGTAGCCAGACTTTCTTCGGTTTTGACGTCATCGAATTTCCTTTCGATACTTCATCGGTGGTTCACTTGCGTTCGTCTCTCTAGCACCTACCTTACACAATCTCGTTGTGTCTTTTCCTTAACGTTAACCACCTTGACTCTTAATCAAAGCAGCTTAAGGCGGTTTGCAACCTGCTCTTGCCAGCCGATTGCGAGAGGCCTACTCTCATCATTTGCATAGCACCATACTTGAAAGGCTAAGCCTCCTTTCTATGTATGTTCGTGGCACACAATCGTATGGGAAACGTTTTGTATTTCTTTTAACTGATTGAAGCAAAGTTTTGGTTGGCACTTCGTAAAGCATTGCCAAATCAGAATCAAACATCACTTTTTTACCCCTAATCTGAAAAATTTTATTTTCTATCTTTTCAATCGACACTAACATTCCCATTAACGCTCCTTTCCAGGATGTCACAGTCTGTGACATCCTTATTTAAGGTGGTCACAATTTGTGACCACATATAGACCCCTTCTACTTGAGGCGCCATTTTGGTGCCTCAAGAACTGCCAAATTTCGCCCCTACTATATAAGACGCAAAAACCCTTAAAATTCTTGCATATTTTTTTCCCCGCCTAAACCAGACTTAAAACTATTCATGGCGGGATCCCGCCATGTGGGGTTAAGAATATAGTATAGGCGGGAAAATTCCCATTACCCCTTGACCCTAGACCCTAACGCGTTGTATAATTCAGCCTATGACTGCCGAAATCATCTCCATCGGAACTGAGCTTCTGCTCGGTCACATAATAAACACCGATACCTCCTTTCTCGCCCAAAAGTTGGCTGAAATCGGAATAGATGTTTATCACACCTCCGTAGTCGGCGACAATCCTATGCGACTCACCCAAGCTATAAAACAGGCTGTTTATCGCTCTGACATCGTTATTACAACCGGCGGGCTCGGCCCGACTGTCGATGACATCACGATCGAGACACTGGCAAAACTCCTCGGGAAACACCTTGTTCTTAATAAAACCATCCTGAAAGACTTAAAAGATTATTTCAAACTCCGTAAAGTCAAATTTCCGAAAGAGACCGTCCGGCAAGCATATATTCCAGAAGATACGAAATGGATCAGAAACAGGGTAGGAACCGCTCCCGGATTAATCGAAGAATATAGAGGTAGAATCATCATCTGTCTGCCTGGGCCTCCCAGAGAGCTTAAACCGATGTTAGCAAGCGATATCGTCCCGTATATTAAGAATAGGATTAAATCCGGCTGGATAATAAAATCACGAACAATTAACACGACAGGACTCGCTGAATCACAGGTAAATGGCAAGGTTAAAGACCTTCTGGAATTAAAACCGCCGACAACTGTCGGCATTTACGCGAAACTCGGCCAGGTCGAGTTAAAAATAATGTCGAAAGCGAAGAACGGAAAAGACGCGGCAAGAGAGATTGAAAAGATAGAGAGGAAAATTATCATCCGGCTTTGCGATCATATCTTCGGATACGACGACGAAACGCTGGAAGGTGCTGTCGCAAAGCTGCTGACTA
>JAUYOH010000007.1 GCA_030695925.1 Candidatus Omnitrophota bacterium | reverse complement strand
AAAGGGGTCTTTACCTTTTCCCTTACAAAAAGCGCATACTATCTCTTTCATCTTCTCACCCCTTTCAAATGAGAATACACTTCATTTCCTTCTGAAGTCTCAAGGTTTATAACTACTTATATTCTCACTTATCTTTTCTACTTGCCTTTGCCCTTTTTCCTGCCTCTTTTCTTGCCCTTACCCTTCGCAGGCTTTTTAACTGCTTCTTCAACTGTCTCTACTTTAGCGCCAACTGAAACAACAGGCTTTCCGCCTCTTCTCTTGGCCATGGTAGCTGTCGTGGCTTGCCAATTAGCTGCCATCTTTTCTCTCTCGGCTTCGTAGGCTTCCAAAAGATCGCCAACTTCTGTATTTCTTTCCTTCTGTCGCGCCTGAATATCGCTCATTAATTTCTTGGTTGCCTTTACCATATCATCTACGTACTTGGCCAAGGTCTTCTTAAGCTCTTCACTCATTTCGGCATGAGCAGCGGAAAACTCTTTGAGCTTCTTCGCAACATAGGTTTCGATCTCCTTAATGCCTTTTTGAATATTGCCTATCATAGCCTTAAAGTCTTTAAGTCTATCCGTCTCTCCCTTTTCAAGGCTTTCCTTAAGAGCATCGGCCATAGCCTTATGATCTTTCTGAAACCCCTTAATCATACTACTCACATTCTTAGCCAGATCTGCCACAAAATCTGCTAATGCCTGTGCCTGCTTAGGGGCCCAATCTTTCCTTTCGGCAGCAAAACCTTTCAACATTTGATGAGTATCCTTTACTACCGTTCCGATTGCCTTTATTCGGGCATCATAAGAGGCAACTATATCTTCGCCCAGCGTTTTGATATCACTAGCTATTCCCATTTTTATCTCCTCCTTTTCAGATTTTCACTACTCCATCGAATACAAATTACTTCCCCTGCGCAACTTCTTCTTTCTCTCTGACCTCACCCCCTTCCGCTCTTTTATCGGCCATAACAGCTGTTAATCTATTCCACTCAAGAAGCCCATCTTGGCGTTCTTTTCTAAATTCATCCAGTCTTGTTCTAACTTCTTTTGCTCGCCTTATCTGTCTTGACCGGATATCTTTTAGCATCACTTTAAACTCACTTACCCGTATGGCTTCTCGTT
>JAUYOH010000005.1 GCA_030695925.1 Candidatus Omnitrophota bacterium | reverse complement strand
AACGAGACCGATGCTTATTTCACCCACATATCAGGCCCTGAGATTATGGGTAAATTTTACGGTGAAAGCGAAGGCCGCCTAAGAAGCGTATTCGAAGAAGCCCAGGCCCACGCCCCTGCCATAATCTTTATTGATGAAATAGATTCTATAGCCCCTAAGAGAGAAGAGATGGGAGGCGAGAAGCAGGTTGAGAGGCGTGTTGTGGCTCAGCTTTTATCTCTGCTCGATGGATTAGAGTCCAGAGGCCAGGTCATAGTCATAGGCGCGACAAATATACCCAACACTATAGACCCTGCCCTGAGAAGGCCCGGTAGATTTGATAGAGAAATTTCTATCCCAATACCCGATAAAAACGGAAGATTAGAGATCCTTGAAATACACACACGAGGTATGCCCTTAGCAGAAGACGTGAGTCGCGAAAAATTGGCTGAGATCACCCATGGATTTGTGGGAGCCGACTTAGAGGCACTGGCAAGAGAAGCGGCGATGAGCGCTTTAAGGAAGATTCTTCCTAAGATAGACTTTGAAATGGCGGAAATTCCTTATGAGACATTGATGAAATTAGAAGTGACGATGGATAATTTCAGGGATGCGATGAAAGAGGTTGAACCTTCAGCGATACGCGAAGTTTTTGTTGAGGTCCCGGATGTAAAATGGAGTGATGTCGGCGGTTTAGAGAATATAAAAGAAGAGCTGAAAGAAGCGGTTGAATGGCCGCTTAAATATTCCGATGTTTTCAAAAAAGCCAATACCAATCCGCCTAAAGGGATACTTCTTTATGGAGTTCCTGGTACAGGAAAAACGCTCCTCGGGAAGGCAATCGCTACTGAGAGTGGGGTTAACTTTATCTCGGTAAAAGGCCCTGCTCTTATATCCAAGTATGTGGGAGAGAGTGAAAAGGCGATCCGCGAAGTCTTTAAGATAGCCAAACAGGCCTCCCCAACGATCCTATTCTTTGATGAGATAGATAGCGTTGTGCCCAGGCGCGGTTCGAGTTCTACGGATGC
>JAUYOH010000169.1 GCA_030695925.1 Candidatus Omnitrophota bacterium | reverse complement strand
CAGGCCTTTGAGCCCTCTCCTGCGGCTATTATTATCTGCTTTTCCGGGACGTCGGTGACATCCCCGGCAGCGAAGATGCCGGGCACATTTGTCTCGTTGCGTGAACTTACTTTTATCTCGCCGAATTCGTTCTTGGCTAAGGATTTGGCGAACTCGGAGTTCGGAATAAGGCCTATTTCTACAAAGATGCCCTCGACAGCGATCGTCTCTTCCTTGGATTCTCTTTTTACCTTGATGGCGTTTACCAGCTTGCCGCCTAATACCGCTGTCACATGGGTATTGTTCAGGACCGTAACGACATCGCTCTTCTCCACCTTCTCCCGCATTATGGGGTCTCCCCCGAGTTTAGGAGTGATATTTATTATATGGACATGCTTTGCTATCTTTATCATCTGGAGGGCCGCGTCCAGAGCAGAGTTGCCGCCGCCTATTATGGCTATATCTTTTTGGCCAAATAACGGCCCGTCACAGGTAGCGCAATATGTAAGCCCCTTATTCTTGAACTCCTTCTCCCCCTGCACATTCAATTCCCTGCTTCGCTTGCCTGAGGCGACTATCACCGTCTTTGCCTCATATGCGCAGCCCTTATTTGTCCTGACCGATATCACCTCGCCTGACTTGGTAAGTTCTGTCACTGCCTCATTTTCTTTTAAGTCTATCTCGTATTTTCGCATATGCTCTTCGAACTTGGCGGCGAGGTCAGGGCCGCTGATAAACTGGTATCCGGTATAATTCTCTATATCGCCGCTCCAAGCGGCCTGACCGCCTATATCCTTGGATATGACCAAGAGACTCATCTTCTTGCGCGCGGCGTAGACACTGGCGGTTATGCCCGCGGGACCCGCGCCTATTATAATCAGGTCATACATATTAAAGCCCCAATTCAGCCTTTATCTCTTCCTTCTCAAAACCAACCAATATCTTACCTTCGATATCTATCACCGGGACAGCCATTTGCCCGGAGACTTTTACCATCTCCCTCTCGCCGAGAGGGTCGGATGATACGTCTATGTTCTCAAAATCTATATTGTTATCCTTCAAGAACTGCTTGAGTCTTACGCAATAGTGGCAGGTCGGCGTACTATAGACTTTCACTTTCTTTGCCATCTCTTCCTCCTAAAATTTTTCCCAGTGGAGAATTTCCTTTAACGGCCTTTTCTTGTGCGGGACAGGCGGGGTCTTTGGATAGCCAAGTGAAAGTATGCTTATCAACTTAAAGCCCTCCGGGACACCTAAGGCTTGGGCGATATCAGGGCAGTAGGGTTTCTTGTCGCCAGCGACCCAGCAGGAAGCTACGCCGAGATCAGCGGCGGCAACCAGCATATTTTCGGTGGCAGCACAGCCGTCTTCCAGATAATACTTGGTCTCCTTACAGAATATAGCGATAGCTGCGGCCGCGCCGGATAAGAATTTGCCGTGGTCAGCGATATCGGCAAGTTCTTTTAATTTATCCTTTTTGGTCACGACAATGAATTCCCACGGCTCCTCTCCCCTCGCGGTCGGGGCAAGCCGCCCGGCATCCGTTATCTTCTCGAGATTCTCCTTCTCTATCGGCTTGTCCGCGTATTCCCTGACACTTATCCTTTTTCTTATGGCATCAAAAGTATCCATGCTCATCACCCCTTTAGTATTTATAATATATACCCGAGCTAAAAGAAGTCTCGTCTATAAAATGCCCCTCGACTTTTATCGAGATGTCCTCGCGCAGGTTTAAGTCGCAGCCCGCGACGACACCCGCCCAGTATTTAGGCGGCCTCCTCTTCCTTCCCCCGTGGTTTATGTTATAGACCATATCGAACTTGGAGGCCTTAACTCCTATAAAAGGATCTACCGGTCCGAAATTCCTCGAGACCGTAAGGTCGGTCTGCCAGTCATCAAGGAAAGATTCATATGTGTCGCTGTTTATGACCTTGTCTTGGGGATGAACGCTTATGTGATGGAATCCTAACGCCGCTTTCGCCTTATATTTCGCGCTGTCCATAAGACGGATCCTGAAACCGTAGCCGCCGGCGAAACTGTAACCGTAACCGACCTTTTGGAAACTCGCTCCTTCATGCGTTATATCGCCGACTCCCAATTTACCGTCGAAAGAAAACCAGTCGTATACGCCGTAAGACAGGTCCAAAAAATGCTGAGTGCTCTCTATTTTGCCGTAAGAATCACTTAAGCGGTGCTTGAAGACGATATTGCTCTGATAGCCCATAACTATCTTTCCCTTCTTGGGCATATCAGGGCCATAGGTAGGTGCGGCATAAAGCCACGATGTGAAGGACAAGGTAAAGACGCATAGCAGGTATGACGCACGCCTTATATTACGGCGGTAAACCATGCCTATCTCTTTATGCCTTTTTTCTTGAATAGGATCAGACCGACAACCCCTGTGCCAAGGAGGAATAAGGTCCTCGGCTCGTTAATAGGATTAGGCGGTGGATTACGCGGGAAGGCAACGACGCTATATGCGCCTGTATCTACCGGAGTTGTCTCGACAGGTGTAAAACCTTCGGCAATAATAGCTCCTATGGCAGGCGAGATCCCGGGCGGAAGCGACTGAAGGCCGCCGAGTTTCTTTACCCGAATATTATCGATATAGAGAGGCTCCACCTTGTCATCTTGGGGATAGATTATAAACTCCACGACCTGGGCTACGTTTTCCGATGTCAGGATGAATTTAAAATCTTTGGCGTTTAACTCGAAGGTAACGTTTTTGTTCAGGCCGCTCGCGAGTTCTTTCGGGATGCTCTCATAACGTTGGCCCGCGTAAAGCGCTACCGCTATTTGAGCGGGTGCCCCGCTGTTATATACGTCAAAGACGATCTTTTTGGCAAAACTGAGGTCAAGGTAGGTATTTTCTTTTGTGACCGTAACACCGGAAGGAGGAACGCTATCGCCGCCGTTAATCCTAAGGCTACTTTTGCCTTCTGTGACGTATTCTGTGCTGACAGATAGCTTGCTTTTATTACTGGTATTCCAATTGCTCTTACTTTCCATGCCATCCCACAGAACAAGGTCGATCTGGTCGTTCGCTTCCTGAGCAACAAGAATCCCCATGGGTAAGGAAAGGAATATCAACGCCATAAAAACCTTGTTTTTTCGTCTCAAGATTATCCTACCTATCAGCGGGGAACGATGGAAACTATCCGGATGTTATTATAGAACGAGGAGGGGGAAAAAGTCAAGATAAATTTCATATTGACTTATTATTTAGTTATTATAAAGATAGCGTTTAAAGCTATTAGTGCTTACCGCGCAAATCGATACAAAAAGGAGTTCGCCTTACGGTAAATTCCGCCTTTTTGCGTAACTCACCGTCCACATATAACACCGCCGAGTATTTGCCGATAGGCAATTTCCCGACGGGAATGATGACTGCCGGTTGAGAAGGCGTGTTTAATCCCGTTATGTCGAGATACTTGGCGTATACCTCAAAAGAATTATCCTTAGAGACCACCTTGGTTAGTTCTATTTTACCCAAAGTTGTCAGGACTCCCCTGAATATGATTATATCGACCTCTTCATTGTCATTTAAGGCCCGCGCGGGCGGCTTATGTTCAATCAAAATATTCTTTAAGGTGGCCAGTGCCTTATTCGTATCTCCCTGGGCTAGGTAAATGGCCTCTCCTGTCTCCTTAACAGCGGCAGTATCTCCTCCCAGCGAGTAACTAGTCCTTAATACCGCTGTCAGATCTAATATCTTCTCTCCTTCGGAAGCGGCATTCCCCGCGGCCAATACCAAAAACATAGACATCAATAAGGCCTTTGACGATACCCTCTTCATTTATCCTCCTTCTGCAGATGTTTTAACTCAGAAAATACCTTATCGATGCTCCGGATCTCCTTCTCGATCTCGCCGATCAGTGCCTCTTGTCTTTCAGCCGTAAGTGATATGGAGATCGCCGTAAAAGACGACACTAAAAATATGACAAGAAGCGCCCCGCAAAGCACCTCGGCAATGACGAAGACCCTCGCAAAAGCATGGATCGGGTAGATGTCCCCGTAACCGACCGTCGCGATAGTTATGGCGCTATAATAGATAAAATCCGAGATTGAACCGAAAGTCGCAAGCCCGTTCTGTTGCGCCGCCGAGACAAAACTCTCGGCCGATATCTTCTGCAATCCGAAGAATATAAAAGCGTAACCCAGTATCAATATCATAAAAGTCGAGAAGAACCTGCCGAGGAATTTCTGCAGCAGGTTTGCCTTTGAAAAACTTGCCACCTCGCTCTTGAGTTCCTCGAAATAAGCCAGTTTTCCCCACGCGTATGCTTCCATATGATGCCTTGCCTCGAGGTCCTTGAACTCACCGCTTAAATATTTAAGCAGCTTTTTTCCCCAACGCTTGATCTTTTGGATGCGGATCTTGTAATCTATCATCGGGTCCAGCGTCCAAGAAAAGATTATGATAAGCCATAAAAACATTCCGGCTACCATCAACAATATCCCTGACCATACCACCCATTTTAAGGGCGCGAAGAATATCAGCGCCGCGGCGGTTATAAGCAGTATTATAACGGCCCCGCGCCTGTAGGTAAGCCTTACCCCCAATTGTCCGAAGAACAAGTTCTTCAGGCGTTCCCCGAAAAAATCGATGACAGAACCCGCCTTCTCTGTCAATCTCTCTATTTGAAAGATTATTTTCTTGTGCATCCGTAAAAACCTATCTTATCCTTCAGGCTCCAATACTCACTACGATTGAACGTAAACGGTTTTGCCTTGTTATAATCTATGCCTCCCGACGGTGTCATGACCGATTCATCTACATGGACCGCCAATATCTCGCCTATGAAGATCTCGTGAGTCCCCAGCATCAGAGTCTGTTTTACTTTACATTCAAGGCTGACCGGGCATTCCTTGATAAGCGGAGGCCTTACGGTCTTCGCCTTCTCAGGAGTAAGTTTCGTCAGGGCGAACTTATCGGTGTCTCTTCCGGAGACCGTCCCGCAGATATCCGTCTGTCTCATTATATCCGAACTCGGGATATTCACCACAAACTCACCGCTTTCTTTTACCAGTCCGTACGAATACCTGTGCGGCCTGATAGAGATAGAGAGCATCGGCGGCTCGCTGCACACCATCCCTGCCCACGCCAAAGTTATGATATTGGGCTTTCCCGTCTTATCCGCGCAGGTGACAAGAATTACCGGCAAGGGAAACAATGCCGGCTCCGGTTTAATCTGTATTTTAGCCATTTGGCCCCTCCGCGTTATTTAAAGCGCTTTTATTATATGCCCTTTAAGGGCGCATAGCAAATAAATTGTTACCGAAAATTTTTATTTTTACAAAATTCCCTTATGCAGCATAAGCCGCATTTAGGGTCCTTGCGGCATATATCTTTACCGAGCTGGACGATCAAAGCGTGATACTCGTTATAGAGGCTGACGCTTTTCGGAAGGTCTTCCATAAAGAGAGACTGCAGTTCTTCATAGGGAATATCTTCCTTCGCGACGCCGCACCTTGAGAATATCCTCTTTGTGTAGGCATCTATCACGAATACCGGTTTCTCTAGGGCGTATAATAGTATGCTGTCGCAGGTCTCGGGGCCGATCCCGTGGACGCCGAGTAATTTAGGCCTCAACGTATTTATCCTCTCCTTGCGCATACGTCTTAAATCGCCTTTGTATTCCTCAAATAAAAAACCGACAAGGCTTTTCAGACGTTTCGCTTTCACGTTAAAATACCCTGCCGGTCTTATAAGGCGCGCTAATCTTGAGATCTTTATGTTATCTAATCGCGCGGGAGTGAGGATTTTTTCTCTCTTTAAATTGCGGATGGCCTTCTCGACATTGGTCCATGCGGTATTCTGCGTCAATACGGCCCCTACCATCACCTCAAACGGCGATTGGCCCGGCCACCACCCTCTCGGGCCGAAGGTTTTAAATAAACGCTTATATATCCTTGCCAGTAAATCTTTTCTCACTTAGGGGCTTAAAGAAATGAGATATTTCAGGTTCTTTTCGATATCCGCCATGGAATGCGGTTCAGAGGTCAGGATGGGCTCCCTTCCTCTCTTTTCTATCTCCCTAAAAAACCTCTTATAGTCGATGTTGCCCTCGCCTAAAGCAAGGTGATTATCAAAATCGCCTTTATTATCGGAAAGATGGACTTCTCCGATAGAGTCCCGGGGGTACTCCTCAAGGGCCTCCCATATGCCTTTTTGGCCGAAGGCGTTATAATGACCGGCGTCAAAACACGCCTCAAGATGCGGGGAATCCAATTCCTTCAGCAGCCCGACGACTATCTCGGGGGTGGGGTCTATGGAATTCTCAAGCGCTATGACGATCTTGTCTTTGGCCGCCGCTTTCAGGACTTCTTTCCATACGGGAATGCTTAATTTCAAGAATAGATCCGAGGCATTCTTATAGAATATCGGCTCAAAACCGCTGTGTAGGACGATGTGCTTGGTCTTTATCTTCTTGCAGAATTCGAACGCCGAGATAAAACGCTGTAACGTAAGCTCCTGTATCTTCGGGTCGCGGCTTCCCGGATTCAAGCCCAGGAAAGGGCCGTGGACTATCTTTAGGGTACCGTATTTTTCGAACGTCGAGTTTATCTTCTCTATCTCTGCATCGCTATGGGTGTCGAGGGCATTGCCGTCAACATATATCTCGCAATTTATCCCTTTTTCGCCTATATGGTCTAAATCGGCCAAGAGCATACTGTACGGCGCGTGAAAATATATTTTTTCCTTTGTTATATTCATCTCTTACTCCATCAAAGATCTGATCGCTGACATTATCTTATCCAATGCGGAATTTATCATAGCCTCATCCGGCG
>JAUYOH010000168.1 GCA_030695925.1 Candidatus Omnitrophota bacterium | reverse complement strand
TGTAGCAACAGAGCCGCTGTCTCAACGAGTGAGTCGGCGAAATTGTAGTATCGGTGAAGATGCCGGTTACCTGCATCAAGACGAAAAGACCCCGGAACCTTTACTGTACTCTGGTACTGGATTTTGATCCTGTATGTGTAGCATAGGTGGGACGCTTTGAAGCCTGGGCGCTAGCTTGGGCTGAGCGGAAATGTGAAATACCACCCTTATTGTATTAGGATTCTAACCTGCGGCCCTATATCGGGCCGAGGGACAATGCCAGACGGGCAGTTTGACTGGGGCGGTTTCCTCAAGAATAAGGGGACTATGATGGGAGACCATCATAAGCAAATTTAGCTGTATGCTGGGAAATCTGAGCATGTCCGTCTACTTAAAGAGATTTAAGTGAAAATGGCGGGACGCAGATAATCAGCAGGGAAGACCCATGCTTTCTTGCGAAAGCAAGAATGGGTCCCCTCAACGACTACACGCTGAACCCCCATGCTTTCTTGCGAAAGCAAGAATGGGGGGTGATATAGTCTGAACTTCCAGGCGACTGGAAGCCCTATAGAAGTAGAGGGAGTCTAGCCTCCTTAACACAGGGAGTGGTGATGCGATCAAATGATATCGAAAAGTATAAGAGCAGTTTAGCGCTGAACGCTGAGCAGAAAGAAGTGCTTGTGGGTACTCTTTTGGGAGACGCGACATTGGAAACCCAAAACAAAGGGAAGACCTACAGGATCAAGATAGAGCACGGTGTCAGCCAGAAAGCTTATACAGAACATCTTTACGGTATCTTTAAAGACTGGGTGCTTACCCAGCCTAAAGTTCGACAAGTGACGCTATCAAACGGCAAAACCTATGGCAAGATAGGATTTTCGACATTGAGCCATGGATCGCTGAGATTTTACGCGCATCAATTTTATCCGCGCGGCAAAAAGATAGTGCCAAAACTTATCGAGCGGTGGCTGACGCCCAAAGCGATAGCGTATTGGTTCATGGATGATGGGTCAGTAAAGTCCAAGGAGTCCAAGGGAGTGATTTTCAATACGCATGGATATCGAATAGAAGATGTGGCAAGGCTTGTAGAGGTATTGAAGAACAAGTTCTTGCTGGAAGCGAAAGTTAGGAAACAGAAAGAAGGATATCAGATCTATGTTTCAGGCAATAGTTATGAGAATTTCAAGAATTTGATCACATCATATATATTGCCGGAGATGAAGTATAAAATACCAGAGTCTAGACGAACACATTTGCCTAAATTGTAACGGAGGTGTACAAAGGTTCCCTCAGTGCGGACGGCAATCGCACGCTGAGCGCAAAAGCAAATGGGAGCTTAACTGTGAGGCCAACAAGCCGAGCAGGTACGAAAGTAGGTTTTAGTGATCCGGTGGTTGGCGTGTGGAAGCGCCATCGCTCAACGGATAAAAGGTACTCCGGGGATAACAGGCTGATTTCCTCCAAGAGTTCACATCGACGAGGAAGTTTGGCACCTCGATGTCGGCTCATCACATCCTGGGGCTGGAGAAGGTCCCAAGGGTCCGGCTGTTCGCCGGTTAAAGTGGTACGTGAGCTGGGTTCAGAACGTAAATAACATTGCGTTCTACCGCAGAAATGCGGTATAATAAATCTGACTTATATCGGTGAAACCCTAATTGATTTCCGAACTTTCAAAAGGGCAATACCGAGGGAAGATCAGATTGGTGTCAAGCGAAGAAATTGCTTATTACGGCAGAGTTTTCTGTAATAGCTTCGCTTGAATCTACAAGCCAATCTGTATCCCTGTAGAGACTGAGGCTTAGGCCGAGATAGCTCCGAAAGGAACTATAATACGTCAGCCCCTCCTCAAAGCAAGCGAGAGGGTGAAGATATAGTCCATGCCATTAGTAATAATGGAATAACATGCGTGAGACAGTTCGGTCTCTATCTGATGCAGGCGCAGGATATTTGTGGGGCCCTGTCCCTAGTACGAGAGGACCGGGACAGACAAACCAACGGTGTTCCAGTTATCACGCCAGTGGTATTTGCTGGGTAGCCGCGTTCGGAAAGGATAAACGCTGAAGGCATCTAAGCGTGAAGCCTACCCCAAG
>JAUYOH010000167.1 GCA_030695925.1 Candidatus Omnitrophota bacterium | reverse complement strand
GGAAGCAACGCCGTCAGGCTTGCGGCTATTACCTCGCGAAGATCAAATGAGCGCGCTTAAAAATGATTATCGGCAGATGCAACAGATGTTTTTTGAGGAACCGCCCACGTTTGACCAGATCATAGAAAAATTGCGGGGCATAGAAAAACAAATCAATAGGATTTCAGTATGAATTATTGGTGGACATCAGATTATCACTTTTCGCATTTCAATATCATTCGCTATTGCAAAAGGCCTTTTGAGACGGTCGAGGAAATGAATGAAACGATTATTCGCAGGCATAACGAGAGAGTTAAGTCTAACGATACGGTCTTCTTTCTGGGTGACTTCATCTTTAAAGGCGGGAAAGAAGGTGGAGTAGAGAAATACCGGCAGTTCGAAAAGAGGCTGAACGGGAAATTTATATTTATTAAAGGCAATCATGACCGGAACAATAGCCTTCGGACAATCATCACCAAAATGTATATCCACTATGGCTCAAAGGATATTTGTATGACGCACCGGGCCGAGGACGCTGATCCCAGCGTGCCGTGAACTTTTGCGGGCATATCTACGAACGTTATAAGGTGAAGCGCTTGAATGAGAAATCCTTGGTCGTGAATCTCTGTGTTGAGGTTTGGAATTATTACCCGGCCTCATTTGAGGAGATCAGTGCTTCTGTCTCCGCGTTTTTGAAGGAAGAGAAGAAAGCCTGTGCCCAAGGGGACGCAAAGGGGACAAACGGAACATAAACAGGACAAACACGACAAAGGGGCAATTGGCTCATAATTGGCTCATAATCGGCTCATAATGGGCTCAAGTGGGCCATAAAAGGCAAATAGTCGTATAAATATCAAGGATCAAATGTGATTAAGTTCGGCATTAGGCAATCATTCGATAGAATTGAGCAAGTAGAAGAAAGATATTCGAATCTGAATGTGCCGGTCGAAGTAGCCCCTCCCTATTACTGGGATATATACGAACCTATCAGAGGGCATTTGTCTGAGATTGCCGAAAAAATTAAGTTTTATCATGCGGAGGCTTTAAGCATCCACGCAGTCCAGGCGCCTATTACGGATGAGAAATTTAAGATATGGGGTAAAGAAATGGCGGATTTTGCAAAGCTACTCGGTGTAAAAACCGTAACCTTGCATCCTAACAATGTAAACAAGGACAATGTTGTGCAGGAAAAGGCCCTTGAGAATTTAAAATATTTTGCTGATTTATATAAAGAGCAAATTATCTTCTGTATTGAAACTTTTGAAGGCTCACGAAGGGTATTTACTCCCGATGAAATAGTCAAATTCAACTTGTCTATGACTCTTGATACAGCGCATATACGGAATGAAAAAACAATCTGGAGTCTTCTCGAGGGCTATAAGCAAAATATTAAAAATGTCCATCTTTCAGCTAAAGACGGGAATAAGCAGCATCTGCCAATCGATGCTTTTTGCAGAGAGGTGCTAAGTTATCTTATCGAGACTAAATGGGACGGCAACGTAATATTGGAATACTTATTTGAATTTCATGAGCGAATGTTGGATGATTTAAGGTCCCTTGAAAGCACTGTAAGGGTTTAACGAAGAATGGAAAGCGCCGGGGCCGTAGAAGTGAAGCCTTTAAAGACATACGCTATTGGTGATATTCATGGCGCTTACAAGGCGTTGATACAGTGTTTTGAGCGTTCAAAGTTCGATTACAAAAAAGACCGCCTGATCGTGATGGGCGATGTTTGCGACGGGTATCCGGACGTTAAGCAGTGTATTGATGAGCTTTTGAAGGTTAAGCATTGCGATTTGGTTATTGGTAACCATGATATGTGGGCTCTGGATTGGGCCTTGCGCGGTGATAAGCCGGAGATATGGACGAGTCAGGGCGGTGACCGAACAATGGCGTCATATAACGGCGGTCCTATGCCGCAGGCGCATATCGATTTCTTAAAAGGCGGACAGCTTTGGATTGAACGCGATGAACAGGTATTCGTGCATGGCGGATTTAATCCGGATATATCGCTTGCCAGCCATAGCGCGCAGGCATTGGTCTGGGATAGAAGGCTCCTTGATATGGCGTGGAAGATGCAGTCAGAGGGGCGCAAATGTAAATTGGGACGATACGAGGATATCTTTGTCGGTCATACAACAACTGAACTTTATAATACTTTGCAGGCGATTCATGTCTGCAATGTTTGGAATATTGACACTGGCGCTGGATGGTCAGGCAAACTTACCATAATGGATGCTGATTCTAAGGAATATTGGCAGTCGGATTTGACTCCGGACTTATACGGAGGTACGCCGGACAAGCTATAGAATAATTAGCGATAATTTCTTCTACGGGGATTATTGTAAAGAAAATATGATGTAAAAAAGGTACTGAAAGTTATATGGCGCGTAACGTTCGTACCATAAAACACGACTTTGTTAAAAATCAGTTATAACAAGCATTCTTGAAGCGCTGTGATTTTATCCAGAAGGGATAGACCTTCCTAAACCTTTTAAGGAAGGGTCTTATGGAAGCGAAGTATTCTGTGCGTAATAAATCGTTCTTTCTCAATGCAGCATAGGCCAGAAGGCCATGGTTTGGCTTCCAATAGCCAAAGCCATAAGAAGAAAACTCAATAAGCATAAGGAGCGCGCGCTTGTAATCGTTACAAGTAGATGTGTTGCTTGAGACAGTCTTGCGCAAATACGCATTCTGTCTTATCCAGTAGATAAGCGTCCAGATAAGGAAGCAGGGCATCCAGTAACGCATGATTTTCTCTTTATGCCTGACCTGATAATGGTCAAAAGAGAAGGAGTCTTTGAGTTCTTGGAAGGCATGCTCAATACCCCAGCGCAAGGAGCATAAGGCGCAAGCCTTCTTTTGATCAAGGGAGAGGTCGTTAGTAATAAGGATATGGCAGGACTTATCGTCTTCAGGCGGCCATTTACCCATAATGCAAAAGGCCTTGAGTTTAACCTAAAGAATCTTTAACCTTAACTTTGAGTGCATAAACAGGAACGAGCCTCCTGTTGTAATTGACCATGCCTGTCTTATGCCAGAGATGTTTTTTGATGAGCTTAACTAACGCATCAGCCCTTAAGCCCTGTTTCCTTTTTTTGACAGGGGATGTTATACGCGCAGGCGGCGGTCAGATTTAACCTTTAGAGATAAACTTTTTACCTAATTCATCTATAAAATCAATCATATCGCATGAGGCAGACCAGGAGTCAAAGACGATATGAGAAAATTGTATCTCAGAAAAAATTGCTTCTGCAATGAGTTCCCTGGCAAAATCAAGTTTTGACTTAAAGTCAGGATCGAGCTTGCCCAGCGGCATAAATTCCGCCTCTGGTTTATAGAAGCGTAAATTTAGAGGGATATCTTTTGCGGGGTTGGCATAACAGCTTACCACCGCGACATTGCAGTAGGCCTTGTCTTTGGTTACAGGGCAGTATTGATAAGAAACTCCTTCGGTTTTTTTAGCATAAGGCTTAAGAGAGCCGGTATCGTCAATAGCCAGCACTCCATCTTTAGAAAATCCGCTTGTTCTTTGTTTAGGCAGCAGGTTTATCCGTATTGCGTTAAGAGATTCATAGTTCCAATGAGCTTCTGCAAGGAAATATTGCAGCGCTTGGTAATTGCTGGGTAGTTCTTTGGCAAGGGAAGACAGGTTGAGGCGTTTGTAATCCTTGAGCATTGCATAAGGAAGCATGGCAAATGCGCGGAATTGCGTATTACTGAAATTATCTTTGAAAT
>JAUYOH010000159.1 GCA_030695925.1 Candidatus Omnitrophota bacterium | reverse complement strand
CCCTACCAGTTCGTCAAGCGCGTTCTCATAATCGCAGTCTTTGTCGCGGGCTACCGCGCTCTTGAAGACATCCAAAAATTCTTTGCGGTACTTGACCGAGAGTTTCAAGAAACCGATGCCCTCGCCGATCTCATCATGCTCCCGGGTTATACTGCGCGCTATCTGGACGACCTTTTTGTCCAAAGCGGCGATCTTCATCTCCTCTCCGCTCTCAGTATAATTCTTATCCACTAGAAAACAATTCTCATTTTTGGATCCTACCAATTTTTCAAGAATCGCTCTCTCAAAAATGACGTCCGAATCCATAAGCAATATGTCGTCGTCAAAACAGTTACGCGCCGCCCAAACGGAAAGGACACTGCCTTTCTCGTAATCGGGATTCGGTATATACCGGATCGCTGTACCCTTATAATTTTGGCCGACGACCAGCTTTATTTTATCTTTAAGATGGCCGACGACAAGGCAGATGTCTTTTGTCCCCGCGGCGATAAGGGAATCCAGCATCCGTTCAAGGACGGTCGAAGTGCCGATGCGTATAAGCGATTTGGGGGTGGTGTCAGTCAAGGGACTTAGTCGTCTTCCGACCCCTGCTGCAAGTAGAATTGCTTTCATGTTCTTGACAAAACTGCTTTAAGGCTTTTTAAAAAGCGGAGCATATCTTTTTGCGTTATCTGCCCCATATTGGCTATCCTGAAAATCACATCCCTTAACTTTGATTGGCCGGCGTATATCACAAAACCTTTTTTCTTCAAAGCGTCGTGTAATTTTTGATAGGTTAAACCCTTCGGCAGATATAAAGCGGTTATCGTGTTCGAATGATATTCCGGCGCTATTAAATACTTCAGACCGGCTTCTACGAAACCTTTCCTTAAGAGCGCGGCTATATCTTTATAACGCCTGAGCCGTTTTTGGACACCCTCTTTTATAAGTTCATTAAGCGCGATATCAAGGGCGTAAAATCCCTGGACCGCGGGCGTAAAAATGGTTTCCCCTTTTTTCTGCGCTTTCAAATTAGACGGTATATCAAAATATAACGAACGCGGACGGACCCTCTCTAGTCGCGCCACTATGCCTTTATTTATAAGGACAAACGAAATGCCCGGTATGCTCTCTATGCCTTTATTCACGGCGCCTACGCACAAATCGATACCTACTTCATTAAAATCCAGTTCCTCTCCGACTAAGGCGCTAACCGAATCAAGGAGATACAATTTTTTATATTTTTTACACAATTTCCCGATCTCGTCAACGGGGTTTAAGAGCCCGGTTGAGGTCTCGTGATGGACCATAGCGACGAGGCTTATATCCTTATTCCTCTTTAAGTTACCTTCGGCAATGCTTAAATCCGGTCCTTCGGTTATCTTAAACTTCAGGTCTATGACGCCTATGCCGTAGCGTTTCGCGATCTCGGTTATCCTTTCGGCGTAAATCCCGTTATTGATAACTAATATCTTTTTTTTCTGCGGGACTGAGGAAATAACCGCGGCCTCTAAAGCGGCGGCGCCTGAGCCGGTGAAGAAAACGACATCGTGAGAGGCTGTAATACCGAAGGCTTTTAATATTTTCTTTCTGCATCGCATAAAAAGTCTCTCGAATTCCGGTTCGCGGTGGCAAATATCAGGCGTAAGGAGCGCACGCCTGACATTTTCTTTTATGTTTACCGGCCCGGGATTCAATAATATATATTTTCTCACGCGTCCTTAAACCTCCTGGCGATCTCTTCCGGCGGAACACTCACTCTCGGAACCTTGCCCAAAGGATCGCGCCCGACCTTTATTAACAATAAAACCGGGCCGTCCTGACTAAGGCAATTCTTGAAAATACCACTGATATCATCTCCTGGCCTAATTTTGTAAACGTTTGAGATGCCACAACCCTTCGCGGCTTCCGCTAAATCCACTGTTGAAGAAATCGTCGGCTGGCCACCCGTGGAGTCATAACATTCATTATCGAACACGACATGCAATAAGTTCTTCGGCTTAAGATGGGCTATCATCGTCAAGATTCCCAGATTCATCAGGAGATTTCCGTCGCCGTCAAAAACAATTATCTTCTCTGACGGTTTCGCAAGGGCCAGTCCTAATCCGATAGATGAGGCCTGTCCCATCGAGCCCAGCATATAAAAATTCCTCGGCCTGTCATTCGCATTGAAAGTATCCCGTGAAATGAATCCATTGGCGCAGACAATGAATTCGTCTTTAACCAAAGTCGTAAGTTTCGCGATGACATCCCGCATGATCATTCTAAGGTGCCCTCTTTAATAAAAATACAATATGGTTTGCCTTTTTCTACGTATCTGTTCGCTTCGACTAGCGCCCCTTTTAAATCATCTTTCTCGCAGACCTTTGACGGAATCTCGAAAGTTCTTACCAGTTCGACACAGTGTTTCCCCATAATCAAATGCTCCGGCGCGTCCTTTCCCTCAAAGCCGCGGTAACTTACCAGCAGAAGAACTGGAATCCCGTAAATTAAATTCAAACTCGTCAAGACGTTAAGAGAATAGCCGAGCCCTGAGTTCTGCATTAGGACACATGGTTTTTTCCCGCCGAGATAAGCACCACAAGCAAGGCCTATCGCCGTATCCTCCCTTACCGAAGGAATATAATCCTCGCCCAGAGCTTTAATGATGCCGCCTAAGATAGAACACGGCACTCCGGTAAAGAAATCAAACCCCGACTTTTTAAGTTCTCCCTTAAGTTCTTCGACTCTCATTTTCTCTCCTGTTAAACGTCTCGCGCAAAATTCTTGTAAATGATGCCGGCTATCTCGTCCTCCAAGTCGTGGAGGAACTTAAGTTCCGCGTCAACCCTCTGGTATTCGTCGATATCCATATATCTTAAGAAATCCCTCACGCCCATATCCACGGTCTCGTAAGGTATCGCTGGCTGGCCCATCTCGCCCAACCTTATTATCAGCGCCTTCATCAGGGCCTCGGGCTTAAGCGTAGTGTTCCAGACCTTGCTCTTCGCTATCTCTTTTCTGAAGGGTACGATATTTTCCGGCTTGTAGAAATCGCCCCTGAATTTCATATAATCTATCTTAGACCAGAAATCCCACTGCGCGGAGCAGAGAGAACACGTCGGCAGGAATATCTGGACTGGGTTATTGTAAGTATCGAAGAAGGTATGCGAGAGAAGGCTTACCGCGGCGGACAATTTATCGGTCGAGATCTGCGTCACTCTCTCGTCGCCCACAAGATCCCTGGCTTCATCCAAGAGTTTCAGGAAACCGGGCGTCTCCTCTCCTATGCGTTTAAACGCGTATATCTTCTTCTCCAGCATCATACGCTTCTTCGCATCGGAACGAGGGGTGGCATCAAACTCCTTTTCCAATTGGGCTGTCTTTTCAGAAATATACTTATTTAACGCCGCGAAATCCCTCCTGGCCACCTCGGGCCTCTTGAAGAGTTCCAGCGTGACATCCAGAAAATCCGGCTGATTCTCCAATATGTGCGCGTATACCCTGTGAAAATGCGCGGGTTTCTGGTCTATTACAGGAATGACCGAATATATCGCGGCGCCCACATCGAGCTTACTCGAATCAAGCAATCTTGCCGCCAAGACCATATGAGTTCCCCAGTCCATAATGTTTTCCTTTCTTTTATTTTAAAAGAACTGCCATTTGATAAGTTTCATTATATCACCAAATGAGCCGCCTGTAAGAACGCTTGTCGGTTCAAACCCGCAATGTACGGCGCACTCTTTACAGCAGGCGGCGACGCCTGCCGGACCGTATTTATCCCAATCTGTCTTCTCCAGTAGTTCATTATACGTCGCGAAATGCTTGTCGGCCAGCTGATAGCACGGCGAGCGCCAGCCCAAAGGGTTTCGCGTAGGGTTAGCCCACGGTGAACAATCAAGCTGACGCTTACCCTGCGCGAACTCAAGATATAGAGGCGAATTCAAAAACTTGTATCTTTTAAACTCGGGCCCTAAGGACTTGAAAAAAACCGCTAATTCCTCTCTGTTCATAAAAAGTCCTTCCCCCATGTGGACGTATCCGTAAGCCGGCGAGATAAGAAAACCGTCAACGCCCAACTCGTCTAAATTCTTAAACAGCTCTTTTATTTCGGCGGGGTCCGTCTGCTTATAAATAGTGGTATTGGTGCAGACAAAAAAATCTTTTTCCTTCGCGGCTTTTATCGCTTCTATCACTTTCTTATACGCGTGCGCGAACCCCGTGATGGCGCCGTGCGTCTTTTCCAACCCGTCAATATGAAAATTTACCATCAGATTGCCGTTTGCGTTTAACATATCCATCTTTTCCTTGAATAGCATTCCGTTCGTACAGAGATAGATATATTTTCCTTTCTTCGTAAGCCCATCCACCAACTCAAAGATATGCGGATATATAAGCGGTTCGCCGCCGCAGATGGATACAATCGGGGCCCCGCATTCATCGGCCGCGTCGAGGCATTCCTTGACGCTTAGGGCTTTGTCGAGATCCTGACTGTATTCGCGTATGCGCCCGCAGCCTTCGCACGAGAGGTTGCACTTGAAGGTCGGCTCGAGCATCAAGACCAAAGCGAAACGCTTGTTTGCCTTAAGTTTATTCGAAATTATGTGTGCGGTTAATTTTGTCGTTAAGCCTAACTTGAAACGCATCTAATGCAAGTCCTCTCCCCCTCGCCCTTCCCTCTCCCCGGAGGGGAGAGGATTAAGGTGAGGGGCTTTCGCGAATTCGGAAAGCGCGATCAAAGGAAAACAGGCGCTATAAAGTTCGTACCGCAGGTAGCATACCTTTGGAAAACCTGTGCCCGTGAAATCAAGTTCCTCCCAACCGCCGTCTTCTCTTTGTGTCTTAAGTAAATATTCTATGCCGCGTATCGCTTCTTCCCCCTTGTGATCGCCGTTTGCGAATAGCGTCAAGAGCGCCCATGCCGTCTGCGATGCCGTAGACGGCCCTTTGCCTTTTTTGGAGGGGTCCTCGTATGTCAAGGCTGTCTCTCCCCATCCTCCATCCTCATTTTGCGCACGGCGTATCCATTTTGCCGCTGATTCCAGCGCATACCGCGAAGTCTCTATCTCGGAGAATGCCAGTCCGCGGCTGGCCAGAAAAGTCCCATATATGTAATTGACTCCCCACCTGCCGTACCAAGTCCCGTCGGCAAGCTGGCTGGCCTTCATGAACCTTACGGCCTTCCCCAGGTGAGGCTCCTTCGTGCCGTAGTCCAGCTTTCCCAAGAGTTCGCAGACCCTTCCCGTGATATCGGAACACGTCGGGTCAAGCATCGCGTTATGGTCGGCGAACGGCACTTTGTTCAGGAACTGTTTGTCGTTGTCTTTATCAAATGAACTGAATCCGCCGTCTTTGGACTGCATCTTAAGCGTCCAATCGAGCCCCCGTTCGAACTCTGCCTTCTTCTTCGGCTCATCATTTCCCATATCTACCTGCATCAGGGCCAGAAGGACCTGTGCGGTATCGTCTATGTCCGGATAGAATTCGTTCTCGAACTCAAAGTACCACCCGCCGGGCTGCGCGTCCTTCGCCTTGACTTTCCAGTCGCCGTAGTCTATGACCTGTTTTGATAGAAGCCATCGGCCCGCTTTCCTTAACGCGCTGTGGTCCTTGGGGAGGCCTGATATTCCTAACGCGTATACCGCCAGCGCCGTATCCCATACCGGAGAGATGCATGGCCGCACTTCCGCCTTATTGCCGTAATCGATTATCAGTTTCATGACCTCTTCTATGTTAGACCTCATAAGGGGATGGTCGCTCTTGTACCCGAGGCAGCTTAACGCGAACAAAGAGTTTATCATCGACGGATATATGGCTCCAAGCCCCGCGCTCTTATAAAATCTCTCTATCATCCAGGCCTCGGCTTTTTTTACGGCCGGCCTCCTTAGCGGGCAGAGTCTGAATTTATACGAAAACTTAAAGGCGCTGTCAAAGAGGAGAAAAAAATTCTTCCAACTAAAGATCCTCTTGTTGTATCCTATACCGCAATCCTTCATCCTCCGGCCGTTCTTATACAACTCGTCTATGCTCAGGCCCTCCGCAAGCGGCCGCACGGGCTTATACGCCCATACTATGGAAAGCGGGACAACAATAGTCCTTGTCCAAGCGCTGAAATCGTAAATATTAAAAGGCGCCCAATCGGGCAGCAACATTAATTCCGGCGGTATAGCGGGCGCGGCGCCCCACTCCCCGAGGCCGAACATCGCAAGATAAAATCTGTTGTAGCTGTTCGAGCGCTCGATGCCGCCTAAGTCCAGGATTATCCGGCGGCACTTTGCCATGATGGGATCGCCTTCCTTAAAGCCCTTTAGCTTTAAGGCGAGATACGCTTTTATCGTCGTATTAAGTTCCGCGGGACCGCCGGGACAGATAGACCAGCCACCCGTCTCTAATTGCCTTTCCAAAATAAAATTCAATAACTTTTTCTCAAGCTCCTCGTCTCTTATCCCCAGAAAACGCAAGAGGAATATAGTATCCGCCTCAAGGGCAAGATCCATATGAAAATCAGAACGGAAATAACCCTCGGTAGCCTGTTTCTTAAGGAGGAAGTCTTGCGCTTTATTTATCGCGCTAACTAATCTATCATTCATGTCCCCTACCTGCCGGTACAATATCTTACTATCTTCTCGAGTTCTTTAAGGTCTACGGAGGTGTTTTTACACGGCCCTTCCGGCCGTTTATTCGGCAGCCCGAAGACCGGGATCTTGGGCGCCGTATCCTGAATGCCGGAGACGAGGTCTCTCTCGCAGGCAACACCTATGACGGCATCCGGCTTTTCTTCCCTGATTATCTTCCTTGCCTCGTCTCCCCCAAAGGCGGTAAAGGCCTTAAACTGATACTTCTGGCCCAGTTCGTTGATGCCTTTTCTCGTCTCGGCGGAGAGACAACGCGGAAGGAGAATCAAAAATCTTTTCGTGCCTCTTCCTGTCCTCGTAGCGTACATCAGGTCGTTATGAAACTTCACGAAAGAGTTTCCTATCTTATCCCGGCTTATGCCGAAAATCCTCGCGAATTTAACCGCGCCCGATAAAAAAAGTCGCAGAGACAGCTGCTTAACAAAAAATGAAGGAATGAGCTTTGTTTTGAACAGGCACGATAAGACCTGCATAAGATACCAAGCGACCAATATAACTGCGAGGAAAGAGAGCGCGAGCTCCGCCGTGCGGACGGCGCCGTGACCAAAACCTTCAAATCGAGGCAAGGCGAGGTACCAAAACAAAAGGATACCCAACAATACGAATATCAGGACGAGGAACGAAAAAAACACAAAAAGCGCCTTCGGCGCCTCGATCATCCCTTCGTATCTTGAACCGGGCTGCCAATCGGACCACTCGTCGCCTAACAGCCTGTCCTCTAATCTCTTGCCCTTACCGGTTTCTTTCATAATTTGGAAAAATAATTATATCACAAAATCACCTCTTTTGCTATAACATAAAACAAAAAAATCCCGTGCTTTTAACACGGGATTTGGGCCTGTCTATATACAACGTTATATTATGGCGTCAAAGGGATCCAGGGCTCGTCCGAAGTGGTGTCCCAACCGTAGCGCGACTCCCATATGTTAGATGAACCGGCAGGATAGAAAAACGTAAGGTAATAATAGTTCCAGCCCAACACAAGGCTTGGAGGCGTATAAACCCACACATCATAAACCCCGTCCTGATAAATCACCCCGTCTATTGTATTCGAGGACTGGATACTGTGCATGCCGTCCTTCAATTCGGCGGTGATATCGCTCTCCCTCGTAAAGAAGAGGTCATCAAAATAGTACCGGCCTTCCCGCCTTAGATATATCTCAAGGTTTTGGATGCTCCTCTTGTCGACGCTTGTAAAGGAACTCAACGGCCAGAGTATCAATGTCCATTGATTCCAAACGGCGGGCATCACTGACCAAACCGGCTGCGAAGCTCCTGAGGAATCCCTTAAACGCAACTCCACGGTGTCGCTGCCCGCTGTATCGTAAATCCAAACTCCCACATGACTCGCTCCCGAAAGATCCATCGTGCCGCCTTGAGGATAGATACCGACAGTGCGCCCCTGAGTAGAAAGCGAACGTCTGCCGCTATGTGTAGGGCTTGGTAAATAGGCGAATGCCGGCTGTGAGTCCCATACGTCCCAGAAATATAAACCGGCGGTGCCGTTATAATTCTCGAAACCCTGAATGCTCGTGTGGAGATTCAAGATCTGAGTCTTTACCGGCTGCCAGTTATTTCTTATGAGCTGGCTATCGTGCTGTATAATTTCTACTGCGGGACTGAAAGCCTTTGTCAAACCT
>JAUYOH010000155.1 GCA_030695925.1 Candidatus Omnitrophota bacterium | reverse complement strand
CCACCTGATTTTTCATCAGATGGCGGCCCGACCATCGTACTTTGGTTAACCTCTAGAGGCAACATGATCTCTAGACCCGAACAAAATAGACCATACTTCCTTTATAAACACAAGCAATTTGTCCGATAGGTACCTCTAACTCTGAGGAATCGAATTAAAAATTGTGTGCAACTTCAGCCACGAGTAGACACAATAGGTTCTTTTTAGGTTTGTAGTTTTGATATTGGTCTGGGTGGATAAGATGGGTTATAATGGTACCCATTATAACCCGCGAGAAAGGACCAAAATGAAAGAATCCACCATTGCATTAGAACAAGATGAGGTAACCGCTACTCCCGGCTCTGCCGCGAAGCTAATCCGCGAAGTAAAGTATAAAACCCGCAAGCGTGTATCCACTGAAGACAAGATCAGGATAGTCCTGGAAGGCTTCCGTAAAGAGCTGCCCACATCAGACCTGTGTAGGCGTGAGAGCATATCCACCGCCATATACTATTCGTGGCTTAAAAACTTCATGGAGGCCGGCAAGGCACGCTTAAAAGGCGATGGCCTAAGAGACGCCACAACAAGCGAGGTAAAGCATCTACGCGATGAGAATTCAAGATTGAAGGAACTTATAGGTGAATCCGCCCTTGAGAACCAGCTTCTTAAAAAAAGTCTGAATGCGTAAAGGAAGGCTGGCATAGATATATGGATGAGTATCAGAGAGAGGATCTCATAAAGAAGGTGGAGCTCAAGGAAGGACATAGAGCTAAAGTCCTTGAGGATCTGAATATTCCTCGCTCCACCTACTACAAGTGGCGAAGAACTTACGATGAGGATGGTCTGCCAGGCCTTGCCAAGACAAAGCCTCAGGCGAAGCGTGTCTGGAATAGGCTTGCCGAGAAAGAAGTATCTCGAGTTCTTGAGATAGCCCGCCTTCATCCGGAGCTATCTTCAAGACTCCTAGCCGTCAAGATTACCGACGAGGAAGACTTCTCGATATCGGAATCTACCGTATATAGGATCCTGAAAGATAATAACCTCATCGCTCCAAGGCCAATGGCGGAGCTACCGGCGGCCAAGGAATGGAAGCATAAGATGACAAGGCCTGATGAGCTTTGGCAGTCTGACGCCACCAATATCTTTGTAGTAGGCTGGGGATATTATAAGCTTATACCGGTAGAGGATGATTATTCCCGCAAGATCATAGGCTATGACGTAAGGCCTGACGAGACAGCCTTTAGCTTCGCTGATGTGGTCGAAATAGCTATTGAAAATGCGAAGCGCGAAGGCCATCTCGTAGACAAGAATAATATGCCGCATCTTTACACCGATAACGGTCCAGGATTTACCTCGTGCATAATGGACGATTATCTATCGGCTCACGGTATAAAGCATATCTTCGGCACGCCCTATCACCCACAAGGGCGTGGCAAGATCGAGCGGTTCAACAGGCGTATTAAAGATAAGCTTTGTCTTGTGGTCTACTGTTCACCGGAGGAGCTGAGGCGGGCAGTTGATGAGGCTATTCCTATCTATAATTCTACGCCCCATGAATCGCTTGATAACGTATCGCCGAATGATGTCTATGCCGGCAGAAAGGAGGAGATATTAAAAAGACGTGCTGAGAAGAAACGATTGACGCTTGAACGCAGGAAGAGGTATAATCTGGAAGGTAGAAACATTAACCAAAACAATGACCCAGAGCAGTATCAAGTCGCAAACTTAAATAACGCCGAAGTGTCCAAAAAGGTCTGAAGATATACA
>JAUYOH010000129.1 GCA_030695925.1 Candidatus Omnitrophota bacterium | reverse complement strand
CAATTACTGACCAATTCTGAGTATTCAATGAAAGAGAAGGTAAAGGCAGGTGTAATTAGTTGAAAGTTCTGTTTGTTTTCTTAGACATAAATTCATATCATTGTGATGAATATAATTTTGGATTGGCATACCTGAGCAGCGCCTTAAAAAAAGCAGGCCATGATGTTAGATATTGTTATGCATCTCAACCAAATCAGTTTGATGATATCGTAACTACAGTTACAAATTACGTTCCCGATGTTATTGGTTTTACAGCAGTTGAATCTCAGTTTATCTATGTTAAGAGGCTGTCGCGGTTAATCAGGGAAATATTTAAGGGCGTAATAATTTGCGGAGGTGTTTATATCACATTGTTTCCGGAAGCAATTAAGGAAACAGATGCTCTTGACGGAGCTATCATTGGAGAAGCTGACTACGCGCTCCTTAAGTTCTTGGAAAAACTAGAAAAAGGAGAAGATTGCCGCCAGACGCAAAATTTTTGCTATTATGATAAAAACCAAAACAAACTAGTTAAAAATAACTTACTTCCTTTGATTCAGAATCTAGATGAGCTTCCTTTTCCTGACAGAGAATTGTTCGAGTATAATGCCTATCTAAAAAAGCGTCACTCGTTGGAATTTTTCTTCAACAGAGGTTGCCCTTTTCTATGTACCTATTGCTCAAATCAGGCATTGGCGCGGGTATACGGAAGAAGAAGCAACACAATTCGTTATAGAAGCGTTGATAATTGCCTCCAGGAGATCGAAGCAGTCTTAAGCAGATATAATACCAATAAGCCGTTACATTTTGTAGATGACCTATTTACTTTAAATCGGAGATGGCTTTTTGAGTTTTTGGAACAATATAAAAAGAGATTTCGGCGAGCGTTTATTTGCCATACCCGTTCAAATTTAGTCAGCGAAGAAATTTTTGCAAAGTTAAAAGAAGCCGGTTGTTTCAGGGTTATGATGAGTATCGAATCCGGTAATGATTTTATACGCAATAAAGTTATGAAGCGAAATATCACACAAAAACAGCTATCGGATTCTTTTAAATGGGCACGTAAATACGGAATCGAGACCAGCGGCGTTGCAATGATAGGATTGCCTTTTGAGACTAAAGAGATGGCCTGGGATACAATAAGGACTATCGCTGAAACTAAAACGACTTCTTTTGCCCTGAATGTATTTTATCCATATAAAGGAACCGAACTATACGAGGTCTGCAAACAAAATAACCTTTTGCCCACCAATGAAATCGAATTGAAAGAAAGGAAAGAGTCATTTCTAAATCTCCCCACATTAACCAAGGAAGATATTCTATTCTTTAGCCGTAATTGCGATAGATTAGTCATGAGTTTTAGGCCGATTAAAGAAAGATTGAGGTTTTATATAAAAAAGAATCTGGGAAATATATTGAGGCACTTAGGTCTTTTGGACTATCTAAGAGAATCTAAACTGTTTATAAAACTGCGAAGGGTGTTATATTCTTAGAATGAAAGTTCTATTGATAAATTTATGCATAAGGCGCGATACCTCTAAGAAGATATATCCGGTAGGGCTTGGGTATGTAGCCAGCGCAATTTATACAGCGGGTTATAGCTTGGATATAGTAGATGTAGATATTCATAGATATTCTGATGAAGAATTAGAGGGAGTTTTAAGAAAAAAAGACTTTGATGTTGTAGGTTTTGGCTGTATTGTAACCGGATATAAGGTCGTTAAAAATCTTTGTTCAATGATTAAGAGAATTAATAAAAATGCTATCATCATTGTGGGAAATTCAGTTGCTGCGTCGATACCTCAGTTATTACTTTCAAAAACGGAGGCCGATATAGCAGTTATAGGAGAAGGTGATGTTACTATAGTCGATTTACTTAAATGCATTGAGAGAAAGAAGCCGCTGGATGAAGTAGAAGGGATCTATTTTAAAAGTAACAATAAGATCATAGCCAATAAACCAAGGCCGCCCATAGCTAATCTAGATACCATACCTTTGCCGAAATGGGATTTATTTGAGACGGATGTTTATGTGCGTGAATCCAAGAATTTTGTCAGCGAACCATATCCTATTCCAAAAAAGGAAATCAAGGTATTTCCCGTAAATACAGCGAGAGGTTGTGTTTATAAATGCACTTTTTGCTACCATGTTTTTAGAGAAAATCGATATCGTTGGCGCTCACCCTCGTCTGTTATAAAAGAAATCAAGGAACTAAAAAAATTATATGGAATAAATTATATTAACTTTTGGGACGAGTTAACTTTTTTTGCAAAAAAACAAGCAGAAGAATTAATAGATAAGATCATAGAAGAAGATCTGGATATTTATTGGACAGCTTCATGTAGAGCGGATTTATTTAAAGAGGACAACCTCGAATTAGTAAAAAAAATAAAAAAATCAGGATGCGTTGGACTGGGTTATTCTTTAGAATCAGCCAATGAGGATATTTTAAAGTCAATGAATAAATTTATTAAGACAGAAGATTTTCTCAGACAGAAAAAGATATTAGACAAAGCTGGTATAGTTACTTGGACTAGTTTGGTTTTTGGTTATCCTGAAGAAACGGAAGAAACCATAAGGGAGACTATGGGGTTCTGCTACGAGAACAACATTTATCCCAGCGTAGGCTATTTGCTTCCACAACCCGGGTCGCCTATGTATCAGTATATTATTGATAAAAGATTAATCGCTGATGAAGAAGAGTATTTATTAAGTATGGGAGATAGGCAAGATTTAAGGTTAAATCTGACAAATGTTCCATCTGAGAGGTTCAAATTTCTAATCAGGGAATATTTAGGCAAAATTAATAAGAAATTAGGTTTTAATATCCCAGAAGATAAATTGATAAAGGTTGGTCATTGTAAAGCAGCGCCTAAAGCATCCGATGCCGGCTAATATGTTTTATACTGTCTTAAAGAAAATTATTCGTCCATCAGGAATATATGCAGGAGCAAGCATTTTTAATCAGGCGGTTTCTTTCTTAATGCTCCCGGTTTTAACACGATTTTTGACGCCATTCCATTATGGGATCTTAGCTACATTTCAGACTATCTATCCTATGGGAGAATCTTTTATTGATATGGGCTCATCCGCCGCGATATCAAGACAGTATTTTGATACAAAAGATGCGCCATTAAATTTTGGCCAGTATATTTTTAACTCCATAATCGTTAAATTATCATTTTTGGTTATATTTTTAGCTGCGCTGGTTTTTTTGCGCAGTTGGTTGATTGAAAAATTTAATTTTCCCGTTTGGCTTATTATTACAATTCCCGGCGTAGCTTTTGCCAGCGCATTTATCGATATAATCGTAAAGTTGTTGGTAGTTCAGAAAAAAGCTTACGCATACAGTCTCTTTCAATGCAGCAGGACTATCCTTAATATCATTTTATCGCTTTTGCTTGTTGTAGTAATAGGCTTAAGCTGGAAGGGCAGAGTTTTGGGAATAGCAGTAACTGAGATAATATTTATGTTGCTATGCGCGGCATTTTTGATACGCAAGAGTTTATTAAAATATGCGATAAAGCCTGATCTTATAAAAGAGATGTTAGTGTTTGGTATGCCGCTATTTTTATATGGCGTAGGTCGATGGGTTAT
Organism: Candidatus Omnitrophota bacterium; assembly: GCA_030695925.1. GTDB lineage: Bacteria > Omnitrophota > Gorgyraeia > Pluralincolimonadales > Pluralincolimonadaceae > JAGUXU01. The sequence continues at coordinate 43,549 of JAUYOH010000129.1, read as the reverse complement.
AACTCTTTCCGATAGATTGTTTTTGAATGTTATGGTAAGTGTTTCTGCAACAGGCAGTTACAGCGTAGGTTATTCTATGGCCTCGGTAGTTGAGTTTATCGCAGGCGGAGTAGGACTCGCCGTTATGCCCATCCTTTTTGAGAAATTAAAAAATCCTTCAGAGGCACAAAAATTATTGATAGTCAAGTGTACTTATCTGTATTTTTTTGCTTTATTTTTTGTTACCTTAATCTGGATTTATATTGCTCCGATTTTTTGCAAGATTTTTATCGGCAAGGGTTTTGAAGAAGCCTCGAGGTATATTCCATTGATTTCTTTTGCGTATTTCGCAAATGCGATGTTTAGAGTATTCTCTTTGTATATTTCCTATTCAAAAAAAACCTATTACTTAATTTATTCAATCATGGCCGCGGGTGCGATTAATTTAATATTAAATTATATTTTGATTAAAGCCAACGGTCCCATGGGCGCTGCCCAATCAACTCTAATTTCATATTTAGTAAATATGTTGCTGGTATGGTTTTTTGTGCAGAGAGCTTATCCTATGCCGTGGTTTTATTTTATGAAAATTAAGAGGGAAAGGTTGTCATGAAATTTACCTTAATTGCGCTACCGATAAAAAGTATTGGCAATCAATTGCCTAATTTAGGCGCAATAGCTATTGCACAGAAGGCGCGTGACTTGGGGCATGAGGTGGACCTTATCGATGTCATTAGATATCGCCATTTAAATGAAGATATCGTAAAAGAGATAGATATGACCAAACCGGATCTGATCGGCCTAAGTGGCATAATTACTTCTTACTATTATTTTGAGCCATTAGCGGCGCTTTTAAAAAAATATTTTCCAAAAGTACCGCTTGTGGTTGGCGGCGGCATTACCTGCGCCACAGATCTTATTGAAAAATATACAGAGGTAGATTATCTAATTAAAGGCGAGGGGGAAAATGCAATAACCGAACTTATCTCAAGACTTTCCTCTGGCCAGAGGTTAGACCGCGGCGATATACCCGGTCTTTTTGTAAGAGCCGGCAAAGGCTTCAGTCCGCCGGCAGTTGAACAATCTTATCCGGATATTTCTAATGTTTCCTTTCCAGCATATGATTTATATGACATGGATTATTATATCGAGTCAAGCACGAAGAATGCTTATCGGTTTTTAAAGCTCTATCCGGAACTACATAAGAAGGTCGGCCCTGCGGTGAGATTTTTCCCTGTTACTATAACCAGAGGCTGCCCGTATTCCTGCTCTTTTTGTTACCGCCTAATCAAGAAATACCGTCACCCCACAATTGATAATGCAATCGCGCATCTTAAAACGGTCAAGGAAAGATACGGTTGTTCAGGTATAAGTCTTCTCGACGAACTAGTAGTCGCTGACAAAGGTTGGTTTTTAGAATTTTGCGATGCCTTAGGAGATAAAATTCCCGGCCTTTATGTTTTCTCCGGTTCAGGCAGGGCAAATCTGCTAACTCCGGAGATCATAAGTCATGCTAAAAAAGCAGGTTTTTTAAGATTTGGATGTGGCATTGAGTCTGGCAGTCAGACAATTCTTAATAATCTCCATAAGCAGGTAACTGTTGAACAGAATTACGCCGCCATTAAACTTGTAAAAGATGCCGGAATAATGGCAACTTGTAATTTTATATTTGGTTCTCCGGGGGAGAATAAAAAGACATTAAGAGAAACTGAAAAATTTATCATGGAGACGCTGGATCCTCGGGACTACGCTGTTAATTTGGCCGTAGCATATCCGGGCGCGCCTTTATTTAAATATGCTATTGAAAAAGGACTTTTAAAAAAAGAAGGGATACATGACTATGTACTAAATATTAGTTTCGGTAATTATCCGCTAAATTTTTCAGAATTTAGTTCTGGAACCAAACTCTGGGGAGAAGTTAATTTAATGCAGTCCAGGCTTAAAGTACGCTTTGCCTGGAAAGCCCGCGACTATAGCTTGTTAGTAGATATCCTCTTAAAACATCTTATAAAGGAAGCTTTGTATCTTATGTACGGGATTGCTCCCAGGGCGGCACAGTATCTTCGCTCGACCTATGACGATATGCGCCTGCATGCTTTTAACAGGAAACTAAGAGAAGGCCTTAAAGATGATTCCAAAAAATAACGAGATACGCCTCGAAACGACAACAAAATGTAATTATAGCTGCATTATTTGTCCGCGCGAGAAATTGACTCGTAAGATGGAAACGATGAGTTTTGAATTATTTAAATGTATTTTCGATAAAATTACTCGGGAGACTTCACAATATGACACAATTACTTTTCCGGGGATGGGGGAGCCGCTATTGGATAAGACTTTGGACAGAAAGATCATATACGCCAGGAAAAATAAATTCAGAGTTCTTATTCTGACTAACGGCTATTTACTTAGCTTGAGGAGATTTAAAGAACTGGAGGCTCTGGGGGTTGATTCTATAAGGGTCAGTCTTTATGCAGACAGTAATCCTACGTACAATATAATTCATGGCACAAGGAATCCAGGTTTATTTAAAAAGATCAAGAATCAGTTATATGAAATAGCCGCAAATAAAAAAACCACGAAATTATTACTTACTTATAATGTTGTCGATGGCATAAACAGCAATGACCTGGATTCCTGGATTGCGTATTGGAAAGATAAAGCGGATCTGTTGGAAGTATGGCGGCCGCATAATTGGGTGGACGGAAAGAACTACAGAAAAGTTCAAAAGAAAAAATTGAAGACCTGCGGACGGCCGTGGAAAACGCCGTTACAAATTCAAGTTGATGGAACAGTAAATATGTGCTGCTTCGATTTTGATGGAAAATTAACCTTAGGGGATTTAAGGAAACAATCACTAAAGGAGATTTTCTCCTCTTCCATGTTTAAAAAGATACTAAAACACCATAAGAGCGGAAACTTTAAAAATAGTGGACTTATTTGCGAACATTGCGACCAGAGAAATGCCGATAAATCCGATGTGATGATTTATAACTCGAAATTTGAAATAAATGAACGCGTAAAGATGGTGTCAACCGTATATACTAAATTGATTTAGAAGATGAAAAGCGCGATATTCTCTAATAATTACATGAAGATAAAGAAGCTAGTTAGCTCTAAACAGGGAGCGATAAAGTATTTCGTTCTTCAAGAAGTCAAAAATATTTATAAGATAAGAAATATTTTGCATAGCCAGGCAAACTGCTTAGAGATAGAACGCTTCACCGCGTTTAATAAGAACTCGGAATGGTTTAGAAACGAGTATATAAATTTTATCTATGAGCTTAATGCCAATAATCATTCTTTTTTATGGTGGTCTTTGGAATTAACAACTAAGAGCCCGCTAGATTCAGAATTATGCGAAAAGGCATTTCGCTTGTTAATTGTTAAAGACTTGCTGAAAGAGCAAGCCGACCATTTGCTCGTGATAACCGACGATATCGCATTATTTGAACAAGTCAAGATTAATCGTAGTGACCTAAAGATAATAAATGCGATAGAAGGTAGACTGGATTTGAAGGCCATAATTAAAGACTATACTCCGGGTTTCATCATTTGCGCTTTTTTCAGAGTGTTGTTATTTAAATTTTATACAATGCTCTATCGCTCTTTCTCTATCAATCCGAATACAGATTATACGGTAATCAGAAGCTTACTCAGCGAAAAATCTTTTGCTGAAGACGGCACCTATAGCGATACTTTTTTAGGCAAATTGTATTATTATTTGGCGCAGACAGGCGCACCATCTATAATCTTTGCCACTATCTTTAAACCTTATAGGCACAATTTAAAGGAGATTCAGAGAAAGGCAAAGGCGCAAAATATAAGCGTTATTCCACAGGAATATTATGTTTCATTGCCTGGAATCGCGATTTGTTTGATTCGCGCCCTCTTAAAATATTACTCTAAAATCAAAATCAAAGGCGATGCCAAAATAAAGGGCCAGGAGGTAGGATATTTAGTAAAATGGGCTATCAGAGAGGACTGTAGGACACATAGGTTCTTTGTGAATTTACTTTCATATTATTCTACCAAGTCATTTTTAAAAAAGGTCAGATTCAATAAACTTTTTTATCCATTCGAGAATCGTCCTTGGGAAAGAATGCTGCTTTACGCGATAAGGGAGAGTAGAAAAAACATCAAAACCGTTGGGTATCAGCATTCGGCTATTTCCTTAAGGCATTTAAACTATATGCTGGGAAAAGACGAGCACAATATACTGCCTTTGCCTGACAGGGTTATCGCCACTGGTGTGGTAACAAAGGAAATCATGCAAGATATGGGAAATTTTCCCGCAGAGATCTTAAAAGTAGGTTGCGCTTTGCGGCAGCATGGATTGTCTGATTTAGGCCCAACCAATAGGCGCAGTAAGATTTCTAATATCTTGGTAATACTGGCCTCTTCTCTGGACGAACATATTCAGACATTAACTTTCCTAAACAGCGTTTTTAGCAATAGGCAAAATGACTATAAGATCTGCATTCGGCCGCACCCAACGATCAGTTTTGAAGAAGCAAAGAGGCTTACCCCATTGCTAAATTTTAATTTTACTGAAGATAAAAATAAGAGTATATATGAATCACTTAAAGATGCGGATATCGTTTTATATAACTCATCCACAGCAGGGTTGGAGGCGATAGCCTTGGGCATTCCGGTAATATATATCGATTTAGGCGATTTTATAAATCCGGACCCGCTATTTAATTTTTCAGATTTTAAATGGTGTGCCAATCAGCCAAATTCCCTGATAGGGATATTTAAATCTATCGAGGGAATTCCCGGTGACCGCTTCAGCGGCCTACAAAACAGAGCCAAGGAATACGCTTTAAAATATTTTTATCCCGTTAATGCAGAAAATACAAAAGCTTTTTTAGAGAGCCGATATAATTATAAAAATGATAAGGATTGAATTGATTCGTGATTTTCAGGATCCCTTTCTGGAAGAAAAATGGAATAATTTGCTTGATTTATCATATGAGCCTCTTGTCTTCCAGCGTTATGACTGGGTAAAAAAATGCTGGAAGCACTTTTCAGGGCATAATGAAGAACTGTGTATTTTTGCGGCATATGATAATTCTGAGCTTGTCGGGTTGCTTCCCCTGAAAAGAAAGAAACTGAAACCGGCCAATTATAATATGTTTAGTTTTGTCGGCTCGGATATTTACGATTATACTGATTTTTTGATAAAGAAGGGCGAAGAAGAGAAAGTCGTTAAAGAAGTTCAAATCTATCTGAATAAGAATTACCAACCCTTTAGGTTTGTAGCTAGGAATATCTTAGAGGACTCTGCAAGCTGCAGGTATTTATCTTTTGCGCTTAAAGAGAACAGAATTAATGGATGGGGATATTCAGAAGATGTCGTACCCGTTCTGAGGCTGCCTAATTCTAAAGAGGCGTTACGTTCTGTAATGAAAAAAAGTCTCAGAAACGACATTTTCCGACAGATAAGGCATCTGGGCGCTCAGGGAAAGTTGACGCTAGAGCGGTGCGATAGTTTAGAAAAGGCCTTGCAGATGATAGATATATTTTTTTTACAGCATACAGAAAGATGGGAATCCGCCAAAGGATATAGTGCTTACAAATTCGGAAAGAGAAAGGAGTTCGCGAAAGATTTACTGGCAGATTTTTTTGATCGCAGAATTGCCAATGTATTTTTCCTTTTGCTTGGTTCCAGACCGATCGCTACCTGTTTTGCTCTGATGTTTAACGGAAGGTTTGTATATCTCTCGCCCTCTTATGATATAAATTATGCTAATTATTCTCCCGGAAAGATATTGCTTTATAAACTGACCGAATACTGCGTAGAAGAAAATTATAGGATTTTTGATTTTGGTATTGGGAAGGAACCTTATAAGCTACAGTGGCGATGCGATCTCTCAAATTTACGTACCTTTTTTATTTTTTCAGAAGGGAAAGGATTGATGGGTTATTTGGTGAAGGCGAGAACAAGATTAAGCATGTTTTATATGCTTAAGCTTTTGCCGTTTTGCCGTAAATTTAAATTCGCTGTTTATCTCTGGCGGCTATATAAAAGAAAACAGACGCCATCTAACGGGTAAAAAAGTGACTCAGTTTTTGAAAGATTTAATAAGTATATTTTTTTATATTCTGTCTTTTCTCATCCCCCAGAGTAAAGAAAGTGTTTTGCTTTATCATTCCATTTCCGGGATGAACAGTAAACAGGATTCTTTTAACTTGAACATATCCACGGAGTTATTTAAAAAACATATGGCCTATCTTGCCGGACTGCGACAAAAAAGAGAGTTTTTGGTTACTTTTGACGATGGTTTTGAAAATTTTTTTACTAATGCCTATCCTGTACTTTTGCGCTATAATATAAAATCAATTTTGTTTATCGCGGTAGATTTTGTAGATAAAAAAATTTCACTTTCTGATTTTTGCCCCGCTAACGTTGAAATTAGACCTTTGAGTTGGGAGCAAATCAAGGAGATATCGAATAACGGCATAGAAATTGGATCGCACAGCTTAAGCCATCCGGATCTTTTGGCTGTGGATAGCAATACAGCAAAAAGTGAGATAGCCGGCTCGAAAGAAAGAACTGAGGCAATTATAGGCAAGAAAATAAAATATTTCGCATACCCGTATGGATCCAAACGATCCTATAATAGCGCAATAAAAAAAATCGTTAAAGAGTCCGGCTATGAAAAGGCCTATTCGAATATCATGGGTTTTAATACAAAGGATACTGATCCATACGATTTAAGACGCATACGAATCTATACTAACGATAATATGTTTCGTTTTAAAATGAAAACAAGAGGAGCTTATAACTGGGTAGATTTTTTAATATGTTAAAAAAATGTTAAAGAATGAAAATATAATTTGCATATCGTCAATAGACTGGGATTTTATCTGGCAGGGGCATCAGGAGATAATGTCAACCTTTGCCAAAAACGGCAATCGCGTGCTCTTTATCGAGAACACAGGCATAAGGTCGCCTACTCTCAGGGATATTCCAAGGATACGAAAAAGGATCGTCAATTGGCTTAACAGTATTAAGGGTTTCAGGAAGGAAACGGAAAATCTTTATATCTATTCTCCTTTGATTTTACCGTTCCCCTATTCAAGAATCGCAAGGTGGGTTAATAAATATCTGATGTTAAAAGCCCTTAACCAATGGATGAAGGTGATGCGATTTGATAATCCAATTGTTTGGACTTTTCTACCTACGGGAATAGCGTTGGATATAATCCATAGCGTTAATGCGAAGGTGTTAATTTATTATTATATTGCAGATTTTGACAATCTAGTTAAAAATCACATTAAATTAAGAAAAACAGAAGAGAAACTTATAAAGGAGTGCGATATTATATTCGTACAGGGACAGTATTTCAAGGAAAAATGCCTTAAATTTAACAAAAATGTGTTTATATTCCCTTTTGGCGTTAACATAGATGTCTTTGAAAATTTCAAAAAGCACAACCATTGCGATATTCCAAAGGATTTGGCGGGGATTCGCCATCCGGTCATAGGCTATATCGGCGGTTTGCATCGTCACATTGACTTCGATTTAATAAAGGATATGGCCATAAAGCATCCTGAGTGGTCGATTGTTATGATCGGACCGGAACAGACCGATATATCGCAAATCAGAGATTTGAAAAATATATACCTGCTTGGGAAAAAAGATTTTTCGCAATTGCCTTCTTATGTAAACCAATTTGATGTAGGTATCGTACCGTATTTACTGACAGAGTATACCGAAACGGTTTACCCGACAAAAGTAAATGAATACCACATCATGGGCAAACCGGTTGTCTCCACCTTTTTACCCGAAGTCATAAAATCCGATAAGGATGGTCTTGTTTTGATCGCCGGAGATTCAGCTGATTTCCCCGAAAAGATTAAAAGCGCCTTAAGCGCTAAAACCGATAAAGAATCAATTAATGCAAGGATTAGCGCCGCAAGAAGCAACAGTTGGAGCAATAGAATTGAAGAGATGAGCAGTATAATGGAAAAGGAGATTTCAAATAAAAATTATGATATTCCGACAAAATGGCAGGAGAGATTTGTAGGGATATATAAAAAGTCAAGGAAGAGGGCACTTAAAACGGCATCCATTTTAGTTTTTCTGTGGGTAGCAATTTTTTATACTCCAATTATATGGTATTTGGCGGAGCCATTGAAATTAACGCAAAAACCGCAACTCACCGATGCGATAGTTGTTTTTGCGGGAGGGGTAGGGGAGACCGGCCAAGCGGGTCAAGGTTATGAAGAAAGGGTAGATTATGCAGTGGAATTATATAAGAAAGGTTTTGCCAAGAACCTTATCTTTTCTTCCGGCGCCCAAAGCACTTTTCCCGAACCGTATGTTATGAAGGTGCTGGCTGTATCTCTGGGTGTGCCTTCCGATGCAATTATCTTTGAAGACAGGGCGGCAAGTACCTATGAAAATGTGAAGTTTAGTAGTAGAATACTAAGCGAAAGAGGATGGAAGAAGATCATCTTAATTAGTTCTCCCTATCATATGCGGAGGGCATCGCTTGTTTTTAGAAAGATAGCCCCTGACAAAGACGTTATTTATTCTTCTGTTGCAAATAATCAGTTTTATCAACACGGCGGCGTCGATGATAAAGGTAGAAGGATATGGAAGCAGATAAATTTGGAGCAGATAAGAGCGATAATTCATGAATATACGGCGATATGTTATTATTGGTTAAAGGGTTATATTTAAAAAATCTAGGGAGGTCACTGCAATGAAATACGTTGACGAAAAAGGCCGCTTGTTCGGCATAATTAATGTAATTGATTTTATAGCGCTTTTCTTTTTTATTTGCCTTGTACCTCCGCTCATGTATTTCGGGTATAAAATAATTATTATACAACAACCAGAGTCGCTTGGAGACAGGGTTAAAGATGTATATTTGAATTGCGAAATGGTAAAATTAAAACCCGATGTGGCGACGAAGATGTCTGTTTACGACAGGGAATTAAATGCGCAAGGAGCCGTTATAGGACAAATAATGGAACTCGGGGAAATCGAGCCATATGAAAAATACGCCTCACTAAAACAGCGCCAGGCCCTCCTAAAGTTAAGGATAGAATTTAGAGGGAGCGATTTGTTTTATAAGGGTGATTTAGTTGATGCCTATTCGGAGTTACTTTTTAAGACGAAGAAATATACGGCGGTTGTAATAATAAACGAAGAATTAACCAGGATGATAAGGGTTAAGATCACCTTAAAGGACCTCAATGCGGATGTAACCGCCTTAATAAAAATAGGGGATAAGGAAACAGATGCCGAGGGCAAGACGATAGCTGAAATCGTAATGGTTGGTACACCTACGGAGAGTTTTCGAGAATTTGAGTTAAACAGGGGAAATTTTACCATAGGGAAAATCGTCGGTAAGCAACAAATCAATATAGAGATGATATTAAAATGTCAAGAGCTATCAGGCGAGATTTACTTTAAGGGCAAACCGTTAACATATAATTTACCCATAGAGTTTGTGACAAATAAATATAAGGTAAAAGGATTTTTATCAAAACCATACGAAAATATGAAAAGCAATAATCCTAATGACTCGTCTGGTAATTTTCAATCTGAAAAAGACGAGGAGCGCTTAAAATGATATTAAAAGAGGTACTAGTGGCGAGTTTAATTATATTTTTATTCAAAAAGTTAACTGGATTTTATTTTTATATTGAAGATAAAATAACGCGAACCTACCACCTTAGTTATTCATACAGTGCCGTAAACCATTTTGTTGACTTTATTGAAAAAGAAGACCCTCGCATCTTAGAGAATAGCAAAATTGGATGTTGGGTGGTTACTTTATATAAGAAATTGCAAAAAGAAACAGCAGACTATTTAGCTGTAAGCTTGACAGGAAACTGTACGACGAAGATTAAAAAAGAGTTTAACCTATGCCCTTTTAAGGCAAGCGGGATTCTTTTAATTTCAGCGGTAATTATTAACTTGGTTTTGTTTTATATTTTTCAACATAAGATAAAAGCGCTGGAATTGGGCATAAGGGCCGTTTTGTTTGCGGTAGGATTTTTATGTCTATTTTGCGATACCAATTGGGCCGCCATTAAAAAAGGCAGCGGCCTATTAAAAATTTTGTCCCGATGATTCAAAAGAAGTTGAAAGTTTTGAGGATCATAGCACGACTCAATGTAGGCGGTCCCGCCATTCATACAATACTTTTAACGCAGGCCCTAAATAACGAACGTTTCGAGTCGGTTTTGGTAACGGGTCAAGTTGACAAAACCGAAAAAGACATGATTTATTTAGCCAGGGAAAAGCAGATAAATCCGCTGATCATTTCCGAGCTGGGCCGTCAAATTCACCCCTTAAGAGACCTCATTGCTTTTTGGAAGATTTATAGGATAATACGGCGCGAGAAACCCGATATCGTCCATACCCATACCGCTAAGGCAGGGGCGTTAGGCAGAGTCGCGGCTGTTTTTGCCGGTGTTCCCGTCAGGATACATACTTTTCACGGTCATATATTCGAGAGCTATTTTAGCAGATTTTATATTAGCATTTTTCTTTTTATAGAAAAGGCACTGGCATATTTCAGTAAATATATCGTCGTTGTAAGTCAGGCACAGAAAAGAGAAATGGGGGAGCATTATAAAGTTGCCAGGCCGGATAAGATTAAAGTAATTCCATTAGGGTTGGAACTAGAGAAGTTCGCATTAATTCAGTCGCATAACGGGAAATTAAGAAAGGGATTAAATATTGACGACGACACTATTGCGATCGGTATCATCGGCAGACTCGTTCCCGTAAAGAATCATAGAATGTTCCTCGAAGCGGTTAAGCATTTATTATCTATCCTAGGCGATGAATTTAAAATTAAGTGTTTAATCATAGGGGATGGCGAGAAGCGGATAGAGCTGGAAGTATATGCAAAAGAGTTAGGCATAAGCGGAAACGTGCTCTTCTGCGGATGGCAGGAGAATATGGCAGACGTTTATTCTGATCTGGACATAGTGGTTCTTACTTCCCTTAACGAAGGCACGCCGGTTGCCTTAATCGAGGCTCTTGCCGCAGGCAGGCCGGTTGTTGCTACAAATGTCGGCGGGGTAAGCGATGTAGTAGAGGACGGTATAAATGGTTATTGCGTCACCTCGGGGGATGCGCAAGCATTCGCGCACCGCATGGCGGATTTAATCAAAGATCCCAATAAAAGGTCCGTGTTCGGCACTAAAGGACGAGAGACGGTTCGGGAAAAGTTTTCAAAGAAACGTTTGGTTGAAGACATAACAAAATTGTATGAAGAGGCAGCCTCGCCTCAGTAATAACTTATATTGCAAAATTCAGCCAAATGAACTATAATACGGCTTTAAAAAGGAGACAGATAAAGTGCATTATTTGATTACTGGCGGAGCCGGATTTATCGGTTCTCATCTTGCAGATAAGCTTATCAGTGAGGGGCACCGGGTTACGGCGCTCGATGATCTGTCAACCGGCAAATATGAGAACGTCAAACATTTAGAGGGCAACCCGAATTTTGAACTTGTCGTCGGCACCATCTTAAATGAATATCTAGTTGATAAGCTGACGGAAAGATGCTCTGCCATATTTCATCTTGCCGCGGCTGTAGGGGTAGAATTAATAGTAAACCACCCCTTGGAATCCCTGACCACCAACATCAAAGGCAGCGAGATAATTTTAGAGATGGCTTATAGGTACCATAAGAAAGTTCTTATTACTTCTACCTCTGAAATTTACGGTAAAAACACGCAAGGGCCCTTGAAGGAGGATCAAGACAGGATCCTGGGCTCGCCCCTGAAATCAAGATGGAGTTATTCTACCGCGAAGGCAGTAGATGAGATGCTGGCTTATGTATATTGGAAAGAGAAAAATCTCCCAACGGTGATAGTAAGGTTATTTAATACAGTTGGCCCCCGTCAATCTTCGGCCTATGGAATGGTCTTGCCTAGATTTGTCAAGCAGGCATTGGGAAGTAAAGATATGACCGTTTATGGTTCAGGCAAGCAATCAAGATGTTTTTTGCACGTCAAAGACGTAGTCAGCGCCTTGACAAAACTTATAGATAAGCCAAATGCTTGCGGCCAAGTCTTTAATATCGGCAGCCAAGAGGAGATTACGATCGAGGGCTTAGCCAAGAAAGTAATAGAAATAACGAGCAGCCGCTCAAAGGTTATTTATATCCCTTACAACGAAGCGTATGAAGAGGGGTTTGAGGATATGGAAAGAAGGGTCCCGGATATTTCCAAGATAAATGATTTGATCGGATTTATACCTACCGTAGATTTAAACGGAATTATTAAAGACGTGGTAAATTATATTAAAGGAAAACCGTGAAGTATTTCGCCCTTTTTATAATCCCGTTTTTGCTGTCCGTACTACTAACCCCCCTTGTTAAAATTATCGCTACGAAACTGGGAATCGTAGCAAGGCCCAAGGAAGACCGCTGGCACCAAAAAGTGGTGCCGCTTCTGGGAGGCCTGTCTATATATGCCTCCTTTTTGATTTCATGCCTGATGTTTTTACCAAAAAACTCTATTCCTCTCGGGTTGATTGTGGGAGCATCTTCAATATTTATTTTGGGTTTAATAGACGATATAAAAGGATTAAATCCGCAGAATAAGATAATAGGTCAGATTGTATGCGCGTCATTAGCAATAATATTCGGTGTAATCATAAAGATAATACCCCTTCCTATTGTGGCGATTCCCTTGACAATTTTGTGGATAGTCGGCATCGCCAATGCTTTTAACCTGTTAGATAATATGGATGGATTGTCAAGCGGTGTAGCCGTTATAGCCGCAATGACTTTATTTGTCTGCTCACTCATACTTAAAAATTATGAAGTTGCCGGCGCCTCTTTAATTTTAGCCGGGGCTACGTTAGGATTTTTGCCGTATAACTTTTATCCTGCTAAGATCTTTATGGGTGATTGCGGGGCGATGTTTATAGGTTTCGCATTAGCCTGTCTGACTATACAGGGAACCTGGAAAGAAGCTTCCAATCTGTTCATAGTATTATTTACGCCGGTACTTGCCCTTGCCGTACCCATATTTGACACGGCATTTGTTGCGATCACTCGAAAAATTGATGGGAAATCCATTGCTAAAGGAGGAAGAGACCATACCTCGCACAGATTAGTTTTTCTGGGCCTACCAGAGAAAAAAGCCGTTATAATCCTATATATAATTTCTGCGATTTTTGGGTTAGCCGCGCTAGCTTCACTTTTTGTAAAAATTTATACAAGCGTAGTTATTATAACTTTGTTGTTAATATCCTTCTTTGCTTTCGGGTTATTTTTAAGTCAATCTACTTCTTTTAAGAAGGGACCTTTAAAAGAAAAAGAAAATAAGGATGTGCCATATTATAAAGACGAGATAGCGCTAGTTAATGCTCTGGTAAGATACAAGAGAGTAATCTTTGAAATAATATTTGATTTATGTTTGATATGCATGGCTTATCTCTCTAGCTATATAATTCGCTATGAGGGTGTAATTAGCAGTGATAATTTTGATCTGATAACCAAGTCATTGCCAATAATCATAGCTATTAAATTAAGCGCTTTTTTTGTCGCTGGGGTATATGGCAATATTTGGAGGTATTCTGGGTTAAGCGAGTTATTGGATATAACTAAAGGTATTTTTATCGGCTCAGTTGCCTCCGTTTTGGCTCTCTTAGCCGTATTTAGATTTAAAGGATTCTCCCGAATGATTTTCATTTTGGATGCGATGATTCTACTTATTTTAATGTCCGGCGCTAGAATTGCTTTCAGGTTATTTAGAGAGCATCTATTTGTTTCCTTTGAAACCAGGGGCAAGAAAATTTTAATTGTGGGCGCAGGAGACGCGGGGGATGCGTTCTTGAGGGAGATAAGAAAGAACAGGGAACTAAATTATCGGCCAATCGGATTTATTGACGATGATTTAGCGAAGTTAGGACGCAGGATACAGGGTATTATTGTTTTGGGGACAAGGATAGATATCCCCGGTTTGGTCAAAGACAGACAGATAGAGGAAGTTATTATTGCTATGCCCTCAGTCGATAGAAAGACGATTGAAAATATTGCGACTATTTGCAAAGAAAGCGGTGTCGCATACCGTGAGATAGGCGGGGTCTACTGGAAGTGAAAATTAACAGGGAAAAAATAGATATTATATGCGAAAAGATAATAGAGTATTCGCTCTATTGTCTTGTTTTTTTTCTGCCTGCCTCAAAGAGCATGATTGAAATATGCGCGACAATAGCGACCCTCGCTTGGTTAGTCAAAAAAATAAACAATTTCGAACAGCTTAAGACCGGTTTGAGGGAATCGGTTTTTTTACGTATCACCATAATCATAAGCCTTTTATTACTCTTTCCTTTGGTCGTGGTTATAAGTTCTACGCTCTCTACGCAGCATATGGACCTCAGCATTGCAACACCGTTATCTTTCCATACAGCATTAATCAGCAGCTTTGTAGCAGTTAGTGTCTTAGCTATAATCATAATGTCGTTGCGTTACACTCAACATATAAAGCATAATCTGAAAATTCCCGTTCTTTTATTCTTAGACATAACTATTATCACTTCTATGTTTACCAGCCAACATATCAATATCAGTATGGGGGCCTTCTTCTTCAAGACGCTTGAGTATTTACTAATATTTTTTATGATGGCCGAGGTTATAAATACGCGGAGGCGCTTAGTTAATATTTTAATAGCGCTGTCTATCTCATCTTTTATGATCGGACTGGACGGTATTTATCAAGTGGTTACTAAATTTGATTTCCTGCGGGGGTATCCCCTTTACGCCGGCAAGATGACCGCTTCTTTTCAATTTTCTAATAATTTGGGTTGTTATTTGACCTCCATCCTTCCCATAGCTATCAGTTTTATCATTCAGGGGACGACTAATAAAAAAGTGAAAGTTTGTTTAATTGCGCTTTCAATTCTTTTATTGGCCTGCCTTTTATTTACCCGGGCAAGAGGGGCATGGTTAGGTTTTATAGTAGGTTTATTTTTCGTTTGTTTATTTAGCGGCAAAAAGGCGCTTTTTACAGCGGTCGCATTTTTAATTATATTGGTTTTATTTTCGCCCGCCATCATTAAAAATCAATTCAAATCTTTCGCAACATTATCAGGCGATACTTCTACCGAAGATAGAATAGTCATATGGGAAACGGGAGGGAGGATGTTTAAGGATAGGCCGCTTTTGGGCCATGGCCTAGGCACGTTTATGAACGTATTCAGCAGATACAAGCCCCAGAATTATTCCTGGGTAGTATATGCGCACAATTGCTATCTGCAGATAATCGCAGAGGCGGGCATCGTCGGACTATTAATTTTTCTTTGGTTCGCCTTTGTCCTTATTAAAGACGCGATCTCGAAGTTGATAAAATGTGGGGATAAATTTTTAAAAACTTTTTTAACAGGACTCATCGGAGGTATTTTGGCATATTTAGTCCATAGTTTTTTTGATACAAATTTATATTCCCTGCCGCTCGCAGTATTATTCTGGGCTTTTGCGGGCCTTGCAGCAGCAAAAATACAATCCGAATAAATTGATCCAGACGAAAAATATTCTTTTGATTAGGACGGACAGGATTGGCGAATTAGTCTTGACCACCCCCGCGATCGCCGCCATCCGCAAGCATTTCCCCTCTGCCAAAATCACCGTCATCGCCAACCCTTCCTCGGCAGAGGCAATAGAGGGAGCGCCATTTGTCGATTCAATAGTCAACTTCGATCCCAAGAAAGACTATACCGGTTTCCTCGGTCGGTTGAGCTTTTTACGCTTGATAAAGAGATCAAGATTCGACCTCGCTATAGTCTTTAACCCAAGCAAATTCTTTAATATTCTGATTTTTCTGGCGGGCATACCCATGCGGGTGGGGTACGACAGAAAATGGGGCTTTTTGCTTACTCATAAGATTCAGGATAAAAAATATCTTTGCGAAAAACATGAAGTACAATACAACTTGGACCTAATCGAAAAGATAGGGATAAAGCCAAGCGATAAGATCTTGTTTTTTTGCACAGATCCTTCATCAGAGGACAGGATAAATGATATTCTTAAAGAAAACGACGTACAGGAAGGCGCGAAGTTAATCGCTGTTCATCCGGCAACCAGCAATCCTGAGAAGATGTGGCCGTTGGACAGATTCGCGCAAATCTGCGACAGGCTCTTAGAGGAATTCAAAGTGAGGATTATTTTAGTCGGTGGGGAGGAAGAGAAAAAGACCGTAGATGGGGTTAAGTCAAAGATGCGTAATCCTGTTTTGGATCTAACCGGCGCCCTCTCAATTAAAGAATTAGGTTCTTTATTAAAGAGATGTTTATTCTTGATCTCAAACGATTCCGGCCCCGTTCATATATCGGCGGCTGTTGGAACACCTGCCATTGTTTTCTTTGGCGAGGATAGGCCCGGCGGTTCTTCGCGAAGGTGGGGGCCGTACGGAGAAGGGCATCTTGTCATAGATAAACCCAAGATCACAGATATCACCGTTGAAGAGGTATATAAGGCCATAAGCGAGAAGGTTGGGAGATCATGCGAAAAGAGATGAAATATGTATTAATTATAAATCCATTTGGAATAGGAGACGTCTTGTTTTCAACTGCACTCGTGGAATCCCTGGGCCGGCAGGTCGAAGGATGCCATATAGGATTTTTATGCAACCGCCGCGCCGAAGACCTACTTAAAAACAATCCCTTGATAGATTGGGTGTTCGTCTTCGAGAAAGATGAATATAGAGACCTTTGGAATAAATCCAAAACGGAATGCATAAAAAAGTTCATTTCACTGCTGAAAGATATCAAGGCTAAAAGGTTTGATACCGTTATAGACCTTTCCCTCAACCGTCAGTTCGGATTTATTACGTGGCTGATAGGAATACCGCGCCGGATCGGCCTTAATTATAAGAACAGGGGGACCTTCCTCACTGATAAGATAGACATCACGGGTTATAACGAAAAGCATGTCGTCGAGTATTATCTTAGTTTATTAGGCCTTATAGAGTTGAGGCCGACGGCCAATTATCTGATGCTGTATATCAGCGACGATGACAGGGAGTGGGCGAAAGATTTTCTAGCCGCGAGCGGTATCAAGGAAGGAGACTTGGTGATCGGGATAGTCCCCGGCGGAGGCGCCAGTTGGGGGAAGGACGCCGTGATCAAACATTGGGAGAAAGAGAAGTTCGCGGAAGTCGCGGATCGTCTTGCGGAAAAGCATAACGCCAAAATCCTCATTTTGGGAAGCGAGGCAGAAAAGGATATCTGCGAATCCGTCAAAAAGGATATGAAGAATGCCGTTATCGATGCCTGCGGCAGGACTGCCATATTGCAATTTGCCGCCCTAGCCGGGATGTGTAATCTAGTCATCGCCAATGACGGCGGGCCGCTGCATATTGCCGTCGCTATGGGAGCTAAAACAGTAGGCATCTTCGGACCGGTAGACGAAAAGGTATACGGCCAGTACCCCTCAAGCGATAAGCATAGGGTTGTGACCGGAAAGGCAGAGTGCCGGCCCTGTTACAAGAATTTTAAATTAAGGGATTGCGATATAAGAAGATGTTTAGATACCATTAGCCCTGAAGAGGTCTTTAGGGCTGCCGAAGAGGCATTAAAGGCATAATAGATGGCAACTTCATCGAGAAAAAAAGATAAACGCGAATATTTTTTATCTCTTGTACCACCCGGCGCAAAGAAGGTATTGGATGTGGGTTGTGCCGACGGCGGTTTATGCGCAGGTTTAACGCAGAAGAGCATCGAAGTCATAGGTCTGGAAAAGGATGGGGATTCTTGCGCAAAAGCCCGTGAAAAATTAAATAAAGTTTTTCTGGCGGACATAGAAAAATTCGATCTGCCGTATCCGAAGGAATATTTTGATTGCATAATATATGCGGATGTGCTGGAGCACTTGTTCGACCCGTTAGCCCTGCTTAAAAAACATATAGATTATTTACGTGATGGCGGGTACATAGTTGCCAGCATACCGAATATCAGATATTATAAAGTGATAATTCGCTTGGCGATAGGAGGTACCTGGGATTATAGTGACGACGGCTTACTAGACAAATCCCACATGAGATTCTTTACGCTGTTAAATATAAGAGAGCTGTTCTCTGAATCCGGCTATGAGATTGTCGGAATCGAGCGCAATCTCGTTGCTGCGCGGGGTTTCAGGCTATTGAACTTCTTATTATTCGGTATGTTGAAAGATTTTCTTACCTATCAGTATTACATAAAAGCAAGAAAACTTAAGGGCGGCCCTGCGACGACGGCGGATAGAAAAAAATATAAATTTTGAGCTTATGCATGAAACTGGCGATAATATTCAATAAAGAGAGAGAAGACACTATTGGCCGCTATTTTGAGCGTGCGGCGAAAAGATTAGAGATTCCGTTTGATCACTATTGGACGAAAGACGGCGAAGCGATTCCAAAAGGATATGCTCTTTACCTGAGGATCGACCATGGCGACTATAAATATGATATACCCGATGGGTTAAGGCCGTCGGCCTTTTTCGTGGTTGATACCCATCTTGAAAAGCCATACCAGAGGATAAAGGGACAGGCCCTCCGTTACGATTATGTTTTTTGCGCGCAGAAGAACGGCGCGGATAGATTAAAGAGGGACACCGGAGCAAACGCTGTCTGGATCCCCATAGGGTGCGACCCCGAGAAGCACAGGGATTTGGGGCTTGAGAGGAGATTTGATGTGGCGTTTGTCGGGACCGAAGGCAAGAAAAATTTGCGGGGCGAATTACTCAAGGCACTTGCCCACAGGTATCCCAATAGTTTTATCGGGAGAGCCGAATCAGGGCTGCTCTCGAATATCTACAGCAGCGCCAAGATCGGATTCAATTATTCTATCAACGGCGATATTAATATGAGGATGTTTGAGGTATTGTCCTGCGGCGCTTTATTGGTGACTAATCTTATACGCGATAACGGCTTCGAAGAGATATTCTCCGCCGGCGTTAACGTAGCCGTATACAGAAATCCGGGCGAGTTATTTAAAGTGATTGACCAGTATCTCGCTTGCGATGACGTAAGAAAGATGATAGCGGGAGAGGGGCATGCGCTTGCCGTAAGCTCCCATACTTATGCGGATAGGCTGAAGAAGATGCTGGAGATTTCCGGATGGAAATAAAATGCGATCTTATCTTGCTGAGCTGGAACAATCTGGAGATCCTAAAGCAGTGCGTAGATTCTATCCTGCGATACACGCGCATCACAGCCCGCCTCATCATAGTCGACAACGGCTCTACCGAGCCGGGTGTCGCGGATTACCTCTCGTCCCTTAAGGGAAACAATACGATAGAGGTCCGGGTTATCCTAAACGCCGTAAACGAGGGTTTCGCCAAAGGCATGAACAAGGGGATGAAGGCTTCCATCGCTCCCTATGTTTGTCTCTTAAACAATGACATATTGGTTACCGACGGCTGGCTTGAAGAGATTATGAAAGTGGCTGCCGAAGATCCCACGGTCGGCATCGTAAACCCTTCGTCGAATAATTTCGGCCTGCGTTTCGCAAAAGAGACGACTTTGAACGGGTTTGCCGCGACCTTAAAAGGCCAGACCGGCAGATGGGTCGAGATGGGCGGTTGCATTGGCTTTTGTATGCTCATCAAAAGGGAAGTGATAGAGAAGGTGGGATGTCTGGATGAGACTTACGGCTACGCTTATTTTGAGGATACCGATTTCAGCCGCCGCGCGCAGGAGTCGGGTTACAAATGCGCGATGGCAAAGGGATGTTACGTCTATCATGCCGAAGGAAAATCCGGGAAATTTTTAAAAGATAAAGACGAAACCTTCAGGAAGAGCGCCGAGATATTCCGTAGGAAATGGGGCAGGCCGCTGAGAGTCGCTTATATAGTTGCCCATAAAGAGATGGCACTGTCCGGAGATATAGCGCGAAGCGCCGAGGCCGAACTTAAAGCCCATAATAGAGTCTGGATATTTCAGGAGGAAGGGGTAGAGATAAGAGGTTTGCCCGAGCATCTTGACCTTATGCGTGAGATATTGCCAAGAATATTCTTTAATTTCATGGCATTTTGGAATATCATTAAGAAGAAGAAAAGGTTCGATAGATTATACATAAGCCCGGGCATGCTGCGTAACATGCTTGGCTTTTACGGCCGGTTTCGCGGGTCCGAGATAAAATGGGTATAGGCTAATATGGAAAATAGAACACCTTTGTCCGTCGTTGTTATAGTCAAGAATGAAGAGAAGAGGATAGCGGACTGCCTCGAGAGTGTCAAATGGGCGGATGAGATAATCGTGCTCGATGATATGAGCACCGATAAGACAGTCGAAATAACAAGAAGGTATACGGACAAAGTCTTTCAGAGGAAGATGGATATAGAGGGCGTCCACAGGAATTATGCCTATTCCCTTGCCGTGAATGAGTGGGTCCTGAGTCTGGACGCCGACGAAAAGGTAAGTCCCGAATTAAAAGACGAGATCGCCAAGGTCGTCGGCGAGGGGACGGATTGCAATGTGTTCGCCATACCGCTGCGTAACTACATAGGGGACTGCTGGGTCAGGTGGGGCGGGTGGTATCCGGCTTACAAGGATAGGTTGTTCAGGAAAGGGCATTTCCGGTACGAAGAAGTCGACGTCCATCCCCGGCCTATATATGACGGTAAATGCGGACGACTAAAAGGAGATATAATCCATTATTCTTACGAAGACTTTAGCGAATTATTTGACTCCCTGAATAATCAGACCTCCAAGGAAGCTCAAAAATGGATAGCCACGGGCAGGAAGATGTCATTAGGCAAGGCATTGTGGCGCACTATAGACAGATTCATTCGCAGTTTCATCGCTAAGAAGGGCTACCGCGACGGAGTTATAGGATTAGTAGTCGCTTTAAACGGCGCTTTCTATCAGATTTTAAGTTATGCTAAATATTGGGAGCTGAGGCGTGGAAAGAAAACAACATAAGGTAATATTCCTCGATAGGGACGGCGTAATAAACAAAGATCCGGCAAGCATAAATAAATATAGTTATGTCACTAAATGGGAGGAGTTTAGATTCCTACCCGGGGCAAAGCGCGCCATAAAGAAATTGGCGGATGCCGGCTACGCGATTTACGTCATCTCGAATCAGGCAGGGATAGCGAAAGGCTATTTTACGCTTAAGGCGCTCAAGAGTATCACTGAAAATATGTTGCGCGAGATAGAGAAGTCAAGGGGGAAGATAACGAGAGTCTTTTATTGCCCTCACAGAGACGAGGACAACTGCGGTTGCAGAAAGCCTAATGTGGGATTGTTCGAAAAAGCGCTTAAGGGAGGAGATATAGATTTTAAGAGGACTTTTTTCATCGGAGATAAGATCATGGATGTGCAGGCGGGCCGGGCTATCGGCTGCAGGACGATCCTCGTCTTATGCGGGAAAGAGAGCCTGAGGAATAAAAAAAATTGGAAACTCAAACCGGATCACGTAAAACGTGACCTGCTGGATGCGGTCGATTGGATCCTAAAAAAGCGAGGTAAGGTATAATGAAGATATTCATCGTGCATGCACCCGCCGGTGCGGGCCATAAGAGGGCGGCGGAGGCGATCAAGGACGCTTTTGACAGAGCCAAGACCACCCACGACGTCCGCGTAATTAACTCTCTCGATTACACCAATGCGCTCTTTAGCCGCTCGTATCCGTGGGGGTATAATTTTCTGGTCTCGAAGGCCCCTCTTCTATGGGGTTTTTTCTTTTATCTGACCGACTTCAAATTATTTCAGTTTTTTATGAGACCGGTGAGGCGACTGACCAACTTTATAAATTGCGTCGGATTCTACCGCTTTATAATCAGGGAAAGGCCCGATTGCGTCATCTCGACGCATTTTCTCTCGACCGATATCGTCTCTAACCTGAAGGCACTAAAGCTTTATGAGGGCAAGCACATAACCTGCGTTACCGATTACGGCGTCCACGCGTTCTGGATCGCCAAGCATGTCGATAATTATATAGTGGCGTCTGAATATTCCAAGAAAGAATTGATCGCGAAGGGGATTGTCGCGGAAAATATAAGGATACTCGGCATCCCGGTCCAGCATAAATTCACCGAGAAGATGGAGAGGGAAGCCGCTATCAGGAAACTCGGCCTGAAGGAAGGGCTCTTCAATATCCTCGTAATAGGCGGCGGACTGGGGGTAGGGCCAATACCGGCTTTGGTAAAGGTCATCTCCGGTTGCGCGTGCCCGTTCCAGTTAGTAGTAGTCTGCGGCAACAATAAGGAATTAGTCGATGAGCTTCAGGGCTTAGCGGTTGGCGCAAAGATGCCGGTAAAGGTCTACGGATTTGTGGAAAACGTAAACGAGCTTATGGATGCCTCCGACGTAATGATCTCAAAGCCGGGAGGCTTAAGTATCTCTGAAGCGCTTGTAAAAGGCCTGCCTGTTTTGGTTTCCTCATATATCGCCGGCCATGAAGAGAAGAACCTGAGGTTTCTGGAAAATAATAACGTCGGCATAGGCCTCAAGAGGGTCGAGGAGGCGCCGCAGAGGTTGCAGACGCTGTACGCATCAAAGGACCTGCTTAATTCGATGAAGGAGAGGGCAAAGCAGTTGGGCAAACCTTCTGCCGCGGATGATATCGCGCTGTTGGCACTGGAGATGATAAAGGGATGAGAGAGGTGGATATAAAGACAGAACTCTTAAACGTCATAAAAGATATAAAGGCCTATATCAAGGCTGAAGAGGAATACGGAATAGGGGAGATACTGATGCCGGGCGCGGGCGCTTTCGAGACAGAAAAAGCGTCCCTACCCTCAAAATCCAAGATACTTCTTTCGCTCAAGAACGAAGTCCTGAATTGCAAGGCTTGTCCTCTTCACAAGACAAGGAGAAACGTGGTTTTCGGAGACGGAGACCCGCACGCGAAATTAGTCTTCGTGGGGGAGGCCCCGGGTTATGATGAGGATTTACAGGGCCTTCCTTTTGTCGGGCAAGCAGGAAAACTACTGACCAAGATGATAGAGGCGATGGGGCTTTCGCGCGACAGTGTATATATTTGTAACGTACTGAAATGCCGTCCGCCGGAGAATAGGCAGCCGCAGCCCGAAGAAGTAGTTGCCTGCAAAGGGTACCTGTTAAGACAGATAGAAATTATCTCGCCTAAGGTCATCTGCTGCCTCGGCAGGCACGCTTCCTGCGCTCTTCTGGAGACAGAGGACCCGATATCGAAGATAAGAGGCAAAGAGATCGATTTTAAAGGCATTGTCTTAATTCCCACCTTCCATCCTGCCTATCTTTTAAGAAACCCCAGCAGTAAGAGAGAGGTCTGGGAAGACTTAAAGAGGATAAAAAAACTCCTTTCGGAGGAGTAACTTGCCAGTCAAGGAATACGCCGAAATAGCCGTGGGGCTGCCTATTAGAAAGCCGTTCCATTATAAAGTCCCGCAGGAATTAAAAGATAGGGTAGACGTCGGAAAGAGAGTCTGGGTGCCGTTCGGAACCCGAAGACTTATCGGTTATATCGTCGGTTTTATCGATAGAGCCGAAGTAGAAGAAGTCAAATCCATATTGTCCGTAATAGACGAAGATGGGCCAATTCTAGACAGCCGCCTCTTGGAACTTACGAAATGGATAGCGGATTACTACCATTCGTCATGGGGAGAGGCGATCGAAGCGGCCGTTCCCGGTCCTTTAAAGAGAGGCAAGACCAAGGTTAAGCCGAGGCACCCCTTGCCGGAAGATATCTATGAGCCTACACGTAACTTTAAACCGACTACAGAACAGGATGCCGCTTTAAAGCCTATCCTTGAATCGCTCTCAGGGCGCAAGAACGACGTGTATCTCTTACACGGTATCACCGGAAGCGGAAAGACCGAGATATACTTACAGGCTATCGAACATGCGCTGAAATTAGGCAGGTCAGCGATAGTCCTGGTCCCCGAGATCTCCCTTACGCCGCAGGCCATCGAGAGGTTTAAGTCCAGATACGGCGCTATCGTCGCGGTCATGCATAGCAGACTCCTTGAAAGCGAGAGATTCCTGGAGTGGAAGAAACTAAAAGACGGTTCGGCAAAGATCGCCGTGGGGGCGCGTTCGGCTATCTTCGCGCCGGTCAAAGACCTAGGCCTTATCGTCATCGACGAAGAACATGAGACATCCTATAAACAGGACGACGCGCCCAGATATAACGCCAGAGATGTGGCGGTAATGCGGGCGAAGCTGTCTCAAGGCGTCGTCATCCTGGGAAGCGCTACCCCGTCGATCGAGAGTTATTATAAATCTGTCTCAGGGGAATATAAATTGTTGCGGTTGACGGAGCGTATAGAGAAGAGAAAACTTCCCAAGGTAGAAGTTATCGATATGCGACAGGAGACGCTGGATACGAAGCAGGTCATGATCTTTTCGCGCGTCCTTGAGCATGCCATCGCCGAGACCCTTAAGAGGCGCGGCCAGATAATGCTGTTCCTTAACAGGCGGGGATTTTCGACATTCATAAATTGCAAGAAGTGCGGCTTTGTGGTCAAATGCAAGTATTGCGACGTATCCTTGACGTATCACTTTGACACCAAAAAATTAAACTGCCATTATTGTAATTATCAGGTCTCGCCTCCCGCCATGTGCCCAAAATGCAAAAGCGAAAATATAAGATATTTTGGGATCGGGACACAAAAGGTAGAGAGCGAGACGGCGCGCCTCTTTCCCGGCGCCAATATCGGAAGAATGGACACCGACGCGACGGCGAAGAGGGGCTCCCACAGGCAGATCCTGAGCGATTTCAAGAAGCACAAATTAGATATCCTCATCGGCACGCAGATGATCGCGAAAGGGCATGATTTCCCCAGAGTCATGCTGGTAGGCGTTGTCTCCGCCGATACCGCCTTGAATCTGCCGGATTTCAGGGCTAGCGAAAGGACGTTTAATCTCCTCACGCAGGTCGCGGGGCGCGCGGGCCGCGGCGCCGAACCGGGTAAGGTCGTCGTCCAGACCTATTCTCCGACACATTACGCGATCGAAAGAAGCATTACTCACGACTATGTGGGGTTCTACGACGAGGAGATCAATTTCAGGCGCGAGTTGAATTATCCGCCTTTTACCCATGTAGTTGAGATAAAATTGCGCGGGAGAAACGAGGAGAGAGTCATAAAGGCAGCGCACGATCTTTCGGCGGATTTAAACGCCGTAATCGGCGCATTTAGCGCCGATTACAAAACCGTCGAAATTGTAGGCCCGGCTCCCGAATTCATCTCTAAGATCAAAGGCCAGTTCAGGTGGAACATGCTCTTAAAGGGGCAGTCCCCCGGGGATATCTGCGATCTGATCGACGAGTCCCTGGGAAGGCTTAAAGGCAAATCGGGCCTCATTATAACGGTGGATGTCGACCCTCTCGGTCTATAGCGGGATTATTTGTTTTGTTGCGGGTTTGTGAAACTGCCCTTGAGAGTCTTGAGAGCATCGAGGTCCTTAATAGCGCGCTCAGCCTCGATGTCGCCGGGATTGACTCTTAAGGTCGCCTCGTAATAAGCGCGCGCCTTATCGTAATTATCGACGCTTTTGTAAAGTTGTCCAAGTTTCGCGAGAGTCTTATAACTTTTCTTATCTATGAGGGGGATGCCCTCAAGTATCTTTATGGCGTTAAATGTCTGCCCCTCGATTAGAAGGCATCCCGCTATAGCATTTAGAGTCTTTGTATTACCGGGGTCCAACTTCATCGCTTTCTCAAGTTGATATATAGCCTCCCAAGTCTTGCCTCTTTTTTGGAGAGATAAGCCCTTAAGTGTCGGAAATAAAGCGGCTATCCTGGCGAAGACCGCCCTTATCTTCAGAGGATCGGGAAGTTTTTTCTGCCTCTCCCATAGGGCGAACCACAGGAAATAGCGCGCTTCGGCAAAATCTTGTTTTAATGCCAATGCCGCGCTGAGTAATTCGACGGCATAGCCGTAATTTTCCCTTTTTACCGCCGCGATTCCTTTGTCGTAATAATCCCTTACCTCTTTGGGTAAGTTATCATTCTGTGTCAGATTTGCTCCGTTAGACATATTGAGCTCCTGTATAGAGCGATTATAGAACACCAGAGAAGGGGTGTCAACCGTTTTTTAGATTTGGATTTCATGCCCCTTTTATAGTAAAATAGTAACTATTACGAGAGGGCATCCAGCATGGCGATTTTAAAGATATGCAAATACCCGGAACCGGTCCTGAAAAAGAGGACCTTAGAGGTCAAGAAGGTCTCCGAGGCGGACAAGCGCCTCATAGAAGACATGATAGAGACCATGAAGGCTTCCGGAGGGGTAGGTCTGGCCGCGAATCAGGTCGGCATCTCCAAGAGGATATTCGTCTTTAATCCTTCAGAAGAAGATTGGCGGGCAGATGCCCTGATAAACCCGGTTATAATCAAACGCCGCATCAGCGAGAAGACGGAAGAAGGATGTTTAAGCCTTCCCGGCATAACGGCAGAGGTACGCCGTTACAAATATGTCCTTGTGGAGGGGCTTGATATAGACGGCAGGCATGTCCGTTTTGAGGCGAAGGGTCTCTTGGCGAGGATAATCCAGCACGAGGTCGATCATTTAGACGGAAAACTTTTTATAGACAGGCTAAATCCCCTGCGCCGGATGATGTCATTGCGCCGGTTTGCGAAGGAAGGTGCGGAGTGAAAATAGTTTTTTTTGGCACGTCAGATTTCGCGGTCCCCAGTTTAGCCGGATTATCCGGGCGTCACGATATCGCCGCCGTTATCACCAAACCGGATAAACCGCAAGGGAGGCATCTGTTGACCCGTCCCAGTGCGGTTAAAGCCAAGGCGCAGGAATTGGGTCTTCCAGCATTTTCCTTAGAGGACCTGCTTCTTGCCGACGCCGTCAATAAACTAAAAAGATACGAAGCGGACCTGTTTGTCGTCATCGCTTACGGGCGGATCTTGCCTGCCGGCGTCCTCTCTTTGCCCAAATTTTATTCGATAGGGCTGCACGCTTCACTCTTGTCGAAGTACAGGGGGGCTTCACCTATAAATTGGGCGCTCTTAAACGGCGAGAGGCAGACTGGCGTGACCGTCTTTAAGTTGAGCGAGAAGATGGATGCCGGCGACATAATAATGCAGGAAGAAGTCGAGATCCTGAGTTCCGATAACGCGCAGACGCTGTCCGTTAAACTTTCGGAGGCCGGGGCGGACCTACTCTTAAAAGCGGTGGACGCTATCGAAAAAAGGAGCGAACGGCTCAAGAGACAAAAAGATGAAGAGGCCACCTTTACCCCTCGACTTAAGAAAGAAGACGGGCTGATCGATTGGAAGAGGAGCGCCGCGGAGGTCCACAATAAAGTCAGGGCTATGTTCGGCTGGCCCGGGGCGTTCTCTGATTTGAACGGCCATAAAGTAAAGATCCTGGCTACAGAGACAGGAGAATCAGAACGGGCCGGAGCCCACAGGCCGGGTGAGATCATCAAGGTAGGGCCGGACGGCATAGAGGTATCCTGTGGGCAAGGTATAATTAATGTCAAAGAAGTACAAGCCGAGGGCGGCAAGCGGCTCGCGGTCTCGGAGTACCTGCTCGGGCATAAGGTTCGCGTCGGAGATTTTTTTCTTTCATCCCCCTAAATTCTATGGTATAATTCAAATTTGTTTATTTAGGTACCTTTATAAATGATAAGTAAAATCGCACCCTATGATTTAATCAGGCGGGACTTCGAGCATCTCAAGGATACGGAGGAGCTAAATACAAGTCGCGAGACAGAAGACCTGTTATTCGTACAATCCCTCGAAGGCAGGGCTCATAACGGCGCCGGTTCCTTCCAGAAGAGCTTCTACGTAAATACGACTATTGACGATATCGTCCATGCGCTAAAAATGGATCCCGGCGAGGTAAAGAAGAAGCGCCAGATCCTGATCGATGAGATAGTCGAATTTGTGAAGGAGGCAGTTGGCGGCAAGCCCCGGAACAGACTCTTGAATTCGAAGGGCGAGCCGTTGCTCAGGATACCGAATTTTAGGGAAATGACCGTTAACCCTTATGAGGTCTTAAAAGGGATATATATAGGCGGATTGAGGGACGACCCCGGCCCACGGAAGGCGGCCGAAGAAAAGTATGACATAACGATCGGTTACGGAAAGTGTTATCCCATTAACGTCGAGGTCATGGAAAAACTGAATCTGGACGGGGAGACACTCGCCCATCAGGAACACGGCAGTTCCCTTGAGAGTTTCAGAAAAGCAGGGTTGATGATAGACCCCGAAGACTTAAACAAAATCAGCCCGGAGAATATAAAATATCTTTACATCAGGCACAAATTGGGGCCGGGCCAATCGGATGACGCGGCGCTTGTCTCAGCCGGCCTGATTTACAATAGGGACGCAGCGCTGGGAATCTTTCTGGCGGACGCGATAGACACCCTGGAGAAATACGTTTTGGCCTATGAGGACCAGGATGACGACCTTTCTTATTATATCGGCAAGTCCTATTCGGAACTGGATGTCTCGATGGAAGATGTATACGAGATAGCGTATCTGGCCGCTGTGCCGGAGGGTAAGGAAGAAGAGACGCCTGACAGTTCGTTGAGGTATTTTTTGTCAAAAGACCGGCAGGTCGGTCAATGTGCTTTGGAGAGCCACCTTAATTTTATAGAGGGTAAACCGTATTTTCCAATGTTATTAAGTTATAGCCGCGTCTTGTCGACGGATTTTTACGCTTATATAAGGAACAAGGTACTGTCATTGAAGAATCTCGAGGAAGTCATGACCTCTGAGGCGCTGATAAAAGGGCTGGAAGTGCCTGTCGAAGAATTCTTGAGGCGCTCCCCGGTCATAGTCAGGCCCGGTATCTCGCTGAAAGAGGCCATAGAGAAGATGCGTTCCAGCGGAGCGGAATTTATCGTTATTCAGGATGAGAAGGACACCATCCGTGGCGTCCTGTCGATGAACGACCTGTTAAGGTTGATGATAGAGAGAAGAGACAAGGCTTAAGATATGCCGGAATTAAGAAAAGACCCGATTATCGGAAGGTGGGTAATAGTCGCGACCGAACGCGCGCGCCGGCCGACGGACTTTATACCGCATTCCGTCTCTGAAGAGAAGATGGCGGAGCCGCCATGCCCCTTCTGCGCCGGCAGGGAAGACCAGACCCCGCCTCCGGAGATATTCGCGGTGCGTGACCCGGGGACAAAACCGAATACGCCGGGATGGCACATAAGAGTGATTCCCTCGATTTCGCCTGTCCTGAAGGTAGAAGGAAAAGTCGAGAGGCGCGGCAAGGGTATGTACGATGTAATAAACGGCATAGGCGCCCACGAGATAATCGTCGAGACCCCGCAGCATATTTATAATATAGCGGACCTGCCGGAAGAGCAGATAACCAGCGCCATCAACGTTTATATCGAGCGCATAACGGACCTCGGCAGGGACCCGCGTTTTAAATACGCACTCTTATTTAAGAATTACGGATTAGCCGCCGGTTCCGGCAGGGTAAGGCACGCTCATTCACAATTGATAGCGATGCCCGTCAATCCAATCAGGCTGAAGGATGAACTGGTCGGGGCGCGGCAGTATTTCGAATTCAAGGAACGCTGCATATTCTGCGATATCATAAAGCAGGAGTTGGATACAGGTAAACGCATTATAGCCGATATAGACGGTTTTGTGGCATTTGCCCCTTTTGCTTCCAGATTTCCGTTTGAGACGTGGGTGCTCCCCAAAAAACATAGCGCGGATTTCGTTAATATACCCAAGGATAAAAGAGCGGACTTGGCGAGGACGCTGAAGGTGGTGCTTCAAAAACTGAAGAGAGCGCTAGTGGACCCCCCGTACAATATTATCCTGCATACGGCGCCTTTTAGGGTCCAAAGGGCCGGATACTGGAGGACGATAGATAACGATTTTCACTGGCATCTCGAGATAATGCCGAGGCTGACAAAGACCGCGGGTTTTGAATGGGGAAGCGGGTTCTATATCAATCCTACCCCGCCCGAAGACGCGGCGAAATATCTTAGCGAGATGGAGTAGCGGATGGCGGAACTACGCAAGGATCCCATAACTGGAAGATGGGTCATAATCGAGATAGACAAGGCAAAAGGCCCTAGCGATTATGATGTTGAGGAACATATAAAGAAAAGGGGCGTATGCCCGTTTTGCCCGGGAAACGAGCATATGACGCCTCCGGAGATATACGCCAATCGCGAGGGAGAGACCAAGCCCAACGCCGCGAACTGGCAGACCCGTGTGATACCGAATAAATTTCCCGCCTTGAGGATAGAAGGGGATTTAGACAGGGTCGGTATCGGTATGTATGATATGATGAACGGCGTAGGCGCCCACGAAGTCATAATAGAGACTCCCGATCATGCCAAAGAATTAAGTGACCTGACGGACCACGAGGTCGAGAAGGTCATCTGGGCATACCGGAACCGCTCTTTGGATTTAAGGGGCGACAAGAGATTCAAATATATCCTTATCTTCAGGAACTACGGCGTATCGGCAGGGGCGTCTCTGGAACATCCTCATTCCCAACTGATAGCGCTTCCGATCATCCCGAAGCGTGTCGGCGAGGAACTGGGTTTTTCCGAGAGGTATTATGAGTATCGCGAAAGATGCGTATTCTGCGATATGCTGCATCAGGAGATAGACGACAGGGAGAGGGTCATTATCGAGAACAAGAATTTTATCGCTTTCGCGCCTTTCGTCTCGAGATTCCCTTTTGAGATCTCGATATTCCCGAAACTGCACAGCTCGGATTTCAGTTATATCCAAAAAGAGGAGATCGTCGACCTTGCGAGGATCTTAAGGGAGACGTTGTTGCGGATAAAGTTGGCTTTAAGAGACCCGTCGTACAATTTCATCATCCATACCGCCCCCATAGACGGGGAAGAAAGAGCCGATTATCACTGGCATATAGAGATCATGCCCAGAATGGGAAGGACCGCGGGTTTCGAGTGGGGGACCGGTTTTTATCTGAACCAGACTCCGCCGGAACTGGCGGCATGGGCATTAAGAGAAGTGAGTGTATGACCTAAGAGGCAGATCCCTCGCAACCGATAAGCAAAATTCAGGAGGAAGTGGAAATGGCTGTGAAAGTAGGCATCAACGGTTTTGGAAGAATAGGACGCCTTGTAGCGAGGGCGATTCTCGAGAAAAAAAGCCCGAACATCGAATTGGTAGCGGTTAACGACATAACTGACGCGAAGGCAAACGCGTATCTTTTTAAATACGATTCTGTCCACGGCCGGTTCCCCGGAGAGGTAAAGGCGGTCTCCGAGGACTCGATTTCTGTTGACGGAAAAATAATAAAGGTATTATGCAAGAGGGACCCTTCGGAGCTTCCGTGGAAAGACCTCGGCGTTCAAATAGTCGTTGAATCAACAGGCCTTTTTACCATCAAGAAAGACGGTGTCAATAAGAAGGGAAAAGAGGTCAAGGGCGCCGAGAACCACATAACAAAGGGCGGAGCCAAGAAAGTAATAATTTCCGCTCCCGCCGAGGGAGAGGATCTGACTATCGTAATGGGGGTAAATGAGGACAAATACGATCCTAAGAGCCACAACGTTCTTTCCAACGCGTCATGCACCACCAACTGCCTTGCTCCCATCGCGAAAGTATTGAATGACAGATGGGGAATCGTAAAAGGATTGATGACCACCATACACGCCTATACCAATGACCAGAGGGTTCAGGATATGGCGCATTCCGACTTGCGACGTTCGCGCGCTGCCGCCGTATCGATGATCCCGACTTCGACCGGAGCCGCAAAAGCGATATCGTTAGTCATACCTGAACTTAAGGGAAAACTGGACGGCTTCGCCATAAGGGTGCCTGTTCCGAACGTATCTGTCGTCGACCTCTCGTGTACGATTTCCAAGAAGGCGACCGTTGAGGAGATAAACGCCGCCATGAAGGAAATGTCGGAAGGCAAGATGAAGGGGATACTCGGCTATACCGAGGACCCGGTTGTCTCGGTTGATTTCAACCACTGTGTGCTTAGCTCCATTCTCGACGCTAAAAGTACGAAGGTTATCGGCGACGACTTCGTCAAGGTCCTGTCGTGGTATGACAACGAATGGGGGTATTCTAATAGGGTTGTCGACCTTTGCGAATATATCATAGAGAAAGGGCTATAACCGGGAGTTTTAAGAAAGAATGAATAAACTCACGATAAAAGATATCGATCTTAAAGGCAAGCGCGTGCTTATGCGCGTGGATTTCAACGTCCCGCTTGACGATAAACTTGCTATAACCGATGATATGAGGATAAGAGCCACGTTACCGACGATAAAATACGCCCTGGATAAAGGTGCGAAACTGATATTGATGAGCCATCTGGGAAGGCCGGACGGCAAGGTCGTGGCTAAATATAGTTTAGCCCCTTGCGCGAAACGGCTCGGTGAATTGCTCGGAAGACCGGTTGTGATGGCCAAGGACTGTATCGGCGCGGAAGCCAAAGCGATGGCCGGCCAATTAAAACCCGGCGAATGCCTCTTGCTCGAGAATCTTCGCTTCCATGCGGAAGAAGAAGCCAACGACGCTGATTTCGCGAAGGAACTGGCGAGTTTAGGAGACGTCTATGTAAATGACGCTTTCGGGACGGCGCATCGCGCGCATGCCTCTACCGAGGGAGTCACTAAATATCTGACCTCGGCAGCGGGTTTCTTACTGGAGAAAGAAATAGAATATCTGGAAGGAAAAGTATCGAACCCCGCGCGTCCGTTCGTGACTATATTAGGAGGTGCTAAGGTCTCGGATAAGATAGGCGTCATCGAGAATCTGCTAAACAAGGCCGACGCCATACTGATAGGCGGAGGTATGGCATATACTTTTTATGCCGCTCAAGGTAAATCCATTGGCGGTTCAAAGGTGGAGAAAGATAAGATAGAAATCGCGAAGTCACTCCTCGAAAAAGCGAAGCAGAAGAGGGTAAACATCGTCCTCCCTATAGATAATGTCATAGCCGACAAGTTCGACGCGAACGCCAATTCGAAGACCGTTGGTGACCAGATACCGGACGGCTGGATGGCTTTAGATGTCGGGCCTAAGACTGTAGAAGAGTTTAAGAAGGTGTTGAAAGACGCCAAGACGATCGTATGGAACGGGCCTCTCGGCGTTTTTGAGATGGACAAATTCGCTAAAGGTACGGAAGAGATAGCGAAATACATCGCTTCTTTATCAGGTAAAACGTCCTGCTGTTGTTGCGGAGGTACAGGCGTTATATCTATAATCGGCGGCGGGGATACCGCGGCCGCGGTGGCGAAGTTCAAATTAGAAAACAAGATGACCCATATCTCGACGGGCGGTGGCGCGTCACTTGAGTATCTGGAAGGCAAAGTGCTGCCCGGCATAAAGGCATTGACTGACAAAAAATGAGAAGACCTATTATCGCAGGCAACTGGAAGATGTATAAAACCGTTTCCGAGGCATTAGACCTCATCAACGGATTAAAGCAGGAACTTAAAGGGGAGACAGCGGTGGATATCGTCGTCTGCCCGCCTTTTACAGCGCTGTCCAAAGTGGCGGAGGCCGCTAAGGGTTCTAATATCGCGTGGGGCGCACAGGATGTATACTGGCAGGAAGAAGGCGCTTTTACCGGTGAGGTGGCGCCTAAAATGTTGACCGATCTGGGATGCAGTTTCTGTATCGTAGGCCACTCCGAACGCAGGACATATTTCAACGAGACGAATTCGACGGTAAATAATAAAGTAAAAGCCCTCTTAAAGCACGGTATCGTGCCGATAATGTGCGTGGGGGAGCGTCTTGAAGAACGCGACTCCGGCAAGACATTTAACGTCGTAAGCGATCACGTCGAAGGCGGCCTTAAGGACTTGAGCGGAGAAGAGATATCGAAGATAGTCATCGCCTATGAGCCGGTCTGGGCGATAGGGACAGGAAGGAATGCGACACCCCAGCAGGCTCAGGAGGTACATAAGTTTATCAGGGACCTGCTCAAGAAGGCTTACGGCGGGGACGTTTCCGCGGGGGTGAGGATACAATACGGCGGCAGCGTCAAATCCGATAATATCCGCGCCATCATAAGCGGGGAGGATATAGACGGAGCCTTGGTGGGCGGGGCGAGCCTGAAAGTTAAGGACTTTGCCGAGATAGTCCGGCAGAGTAAAAAGTAAGGAGTAAAAGATGTATATATTTTTGATCATATGTCATGTTTTAGCGTGCCTGGTGCTCATCGGTGTAATACTTTTACAGGCCGGAAAAGGCGGGGGGTTGTCCGCGGAGTTCGGCGGAGGCGGTGGTTTTCAGTCCATCTTCGGGACGAAGACATCCGCTTTTTTAACGAGAGCGACCGGGGTCTGTGCCGTCATTTTTTTAACTACTTCCCTGACACTGGCTTTGGTCTCGGCCAAGCGAGGAGAATCTTTGGTCGTAAGAGAAGTTGCCAAGGAAGAGAAGACGTCAACACAACCTCAACCCGCAGCCAAGGATACTTCGAAACCGTAAACAGGTAGGAGAAGATATATGATTAAAAAAATACCGCTTCTTGCGGTATTTTTTTTGCTAGTGTCATTGCGAGGGAGCGAAGCGACCGAAGCAATCTCGAAACCCGCTTACGGGGATGCCATTGTCACCGCTTCTATCGGCGACGCCAATACTTTGGTACCGATACTCGCTTCCGATTCTTCATCGGCTGATATCTGCGGCCTGATTTTTAACGGACTGGTCCGTTATGACAAGAATTTGAACCTAGAGGGCGAACTTGCCGAAAACTGGGAGATCAAAGAAGGCGGTCTCGTAATAATTTTTCATCTCAGGAAAAATGTGCGCTGGCATGACGGAGTACCCTTTACCGCGCGCGATGTCGAGTTCACATACAAAAAATTAATAGACCCAAATGTCAAGACGCCTTACAGCGGCGATTTCGAGAGAGTCAAGTTACTGGAGGCCCTCGACGATTATACCGTTAAAGTCACCTATAAAGAGCCGTTCTCGCCCGGGCTTTCGAGTTGGGGAATGTGGATTATGCCTAAGCACATCCTCGAAAAAGAAGACCTCAGTAACACGAAATTCTCGCGCGCGCCCGTCGGCACAGGCCCCTATAAATTCAGGCAGTGGAAGACAGGAGAGAAGATCGTCCTCGTCTCAAACCATGATTATTACGAAGGGCGCCCCTACATCGACAGATATATTTACAGGATAATACCCGACCAGGCCAGCATTTTTCTTGAATTACAGACACAGGGGGTTGACCAAGTAGGGGTTACGCCGTTACAGTACGCCCGCCAGACAGATAACCCCTTCTTTAAAAGATATTACAGGAAATATAAATACCCCGCTTTCGGGTACACTTATTTAGCGTTCAATTTAAAAGATCCCAGATTCGCGGATAGGCGCGTAAGGACCGCTATTGACTACGCTATAGACAAAGAAGAGATAATCAAAGGCGTTCTTCTCGGCTTAGGACGGGCCTCTACCGGGCCGTTTCCCCCTGAATCGTGGGCGTATAACAAAGAGGTAAAGCCGCTACCCTATGATCCGCAGAAGGCAAAAGAACTTTTAAGAGAGGCGGGTTGGCAGGATACCGACGCAGACGGCTGGTTGGACAAGGACGGGAGGATATTCCAGTTTACCTTGATGACCAACCAGGGTAACGATCCGCGGAGAATGACCGTCGAGATCATACAAAGGAGACTGAAGGAGATCGGGATCAAAGCCGAAATAAGGATTTTGGAGTGGGCGACGTTCCTGACGGAATTTATAGATAAGCGGAAATACGAAGCGGTCGTCCTGGGTTGGAACCTCTCGCGCGACCCGGATAACTATGACATCTGGCATTCCTCCAAGCAAAGGGAGGGAGAGTTCAATTTCGTCGGCTACCAGAACAGCGAAGTCGATTCGCTCCTTGAGGAAGGACGCAGGGAATTTGACCGGCAGAAGAGAAGAGAGATCTATAATAAGATACACCGGTTGATCTTCGATGACCATCCGTGTATATTTTTGTATGTCCCGGATGCTTTACCGATAGTGCATTCCAGGTTTAAGGGTATCGAGCCGGCGCCGGCCGGGATAGGTTATAATTTCATAAAGTGGTACGTGCCTAAAGAAGAGCAGAGATATACCAGATGGTAAATTATTTATTAAGGCGGCTTTTGGGTCTGGTACCGGTCTTGTTCGGTATAACGGTGATAACATTTTTCGTAATTCACCTCTCGCCGGGGAAACCCACGCGCCTGCAGGCTGAGATGTCGCCGAAGATAACCCTTGAGGCGAGGGAGAAGCTCGATAGACTCTACGGTCTGGACAAGCCGATCCATGTTCAATACTGGCGGTGGATAAATAAACTGGCAAGGTTCGACCTCGGCAGTTCTTTTACGGATGATAGGCCTGTTTCACAAAAGATCTTTGAACGTATACCGGTTACAATTACGATAAACATCCTTTCGCTGGCGCTTATATTCCTCATCGCGGTGCCGATAGGGATCGCAAGCGCGGTCAGGGAAAATTCATTATTTGATAAGTTCTCGACAATATTTGTATTCCTCGGATTCGCGATGCCGACTTTTTGGCTTGCTTTATTGGCGATGAGTTTGTTTGGCGTATATCTGGGCTGGCTTCCGATATTAGGCATAAAGTCGCTCGATTTCGAACAATATAGTTTCCTTGGAAAACTGCTTGACCTCACGCGCCACCTTATCCTGCCGGTATCCATTTCGGCGTTCGGCGGGCTTGCCGGCATCTCGCGTTATATGCGGACGAGTATGTTGGAAGTCCTGCATAAAGATTTTATCAGGACCGCCAGGGCCAAGGGGTTGTCCGAAAGAAGCGTCGTCTACAAACACGCCTTGAGAAATGCCCTTTTGCCGATAGTGACCATTATAGGGCTCTCGGTTCCCGGCTTGATAGGCGGAAGCGTCATATTCGAGTCCATATTCGCCATTCCGGGCATGGGAAAATTATTCTTCGATTCGGTGATGGCGAGGGATTACCCCATAATTATGGGGATTCTCTTTATCGGTGCGATACTTACCCTATTAGGCAACTTGATAGCGGATATCATGTATGCCTGTGTCGACCCAAGGATCCGTTTGAGCGGGAAGCGATGAGGATATTTGCCAAAAATAAACTTTTCTTAAGCGGCGCGGTCATTGTCGGGGTGATGATTGTCCTGGCGGTATGCGCTCCGTTTATCACAAAGCATGACCCGAACAGCATAGATCTCGAGAAGGCGCTTATTGGGCCGTCACACGAACATTTATTTGGGACAGACTCGTTGGGGCGCGACCTATTCAGCCGGATGCTCTTCGGGGCGAGGATATCGTTAAGCGTGGGATTTGTCGCGGTCGGTATCGCTGTCTTAATAGGAATGATTCTCGGCTCAATGGCTGGTTATTACGGCGGCTGGGCGGACAGCGTTATATCCAGAAGCATCGATATAATGTTATGTTTTCCGACGTTTTTCCTAATACTTTCTACTATCGCTGTATTAGGGCCGAGCATCTGGAATATTATGATCATAATCGGCGTTACGAACTGGATGGGGGTTGCACGGCTTATCCGCGCCGAGATATTGAGTTTAAAAGAGCGGGAATTTGTAGAGGCCGCGCGCGCGATAGGGGCAAGCGATTTAAGGATAATAACCCGCCATCTTATACCTAACGGAATCGGCCCGGTCTTGGTAAGCGCCACATTGGGTGTTGCCGGCGCGATACTGCTTGAATCGGGATTAAGCTTCTTGGGCCTCGGCGTCCAGCCGCCAAGCCCAAGTTGGGGGAATATCCTTACCGAGGCGAAATCGACTCTGGGGATAGCGTGGTGGATCACGGTATTTCCGGGTCTGGCTATTTTGATAACGGTATTGGGGTATAACCTCCTCGGGGAGGGGTTGCGCGAATTCTTCAATCCGCAAAGAGAAGAAAAAAGATGAGCGTCTTATTGGAGATCAAAGATTTATATCTCAATTTTTCGCAGGACGCAAAGCCTGTTGAGGTGCTCCGCGGCGTAAATTTGAAAGTCTACGAGGGAGAGATATTGGGGCTGGTCGGAGAGTCGGGCTCAGGTAAGACGTTGACTGCGCTCTCGGTGACGAAACTTCTGCCGAAGGCGGCTGAGATCGCATCCGGCGAGATCTTATTCGATGGCAGAGACCTGCTTAAATCGGCAGAGGAAGACCTAAGAAAAATAAGAGGGGCCAAAATATCTTATGTATTTCAGGACCCGGCGACCTCGCTTAATCCGGTCTTTACGATAGGGGAACAACTTATAGAGGGCATAGAACTTCATCAAAAGGTAAAGAAAGAAGAATCATTTGACATCGCGGTTGCGGCCCTGAAGGAAGTGGGTATGCCGGCG
The DNA here is from genome assembly GCA_030695925.1 of Candidatus Omnitrophota bacterium. GTDB lineage: Bacteria > Omnitrophota > Gorgyraeia > Pluralincolimonadales > Pluralincolimonadaceae > JAGUXU01. The sequence continues at coordinate 5,403 of JAUYOH010000129.1, read as the reverse complement.
CCTAAAGACATCATGTATGCTTACCCTCACCAATTGTCGGGCGGAATGAAACAGCGCGCGATGATTGCGATGGCGATATCCTGCAAGCCGAGACTATTGATAGCCGATGAGCCGACTACCGCGCTTGATGTGACCATTCAGGCGCAGATACTTGATTTGTTAGTCCATCTGAAAGAAGAATTGCAGCTTACTATTATTCTTATAACCCATGACCTCTCGATTGTCGCTCAGGTCGCGGAGAAGACAGCTGTGATGCAGGAAGGCCAAGTCGTCGAATATGGCGATACCGCCATAATTTACAGGAAGCCGTCGCATCCGTATACGCAGAGGTTGATAGATTGCATCCCTAAGATGTCAGGCCATAGAATATGAAACCGTTATTGTCGGTCAAGGATATAAAGAAATATTTTCCGGTCGAGCGGGGGTTTAGCCGCCAGGTAATAGGCGAGGTCAAGGCCGTTGACGGCATATCCTTTGAATTAAGGGCGGGCGAGACCTTGGGTGTGGTGGGGGAGTCGGGCTGCGGCAAGACGACTTTGGCGCGCATCGTGCTTAATCTCTTAAAACCGACGGCTGGAAATGTGATTTTTAATGAAAGAAAGATAACCGATTTGCGCCAAGACCAGATGCGCATTTTAAGAAAAGACATGCAAATTATATTTCAAGATCCTTATAACTCGCTGAACCCAAGGATGAAGATAGGTGAGATATTGACAGAGCCGCTCTTAGTCCATAAAATAGGGACGAGGCAGGAGAGGATCGATAAGGCAAAAAAATTACTGGCCAAAGTCGGATTAAAACCGGAATACATAAATAGGTATCCTCACCAGTTTAGCGGCGGGGAGCGGCAGAGGATAGGAATAGCCAGGGCTTTGGCGACAGAACCTAAACTTATAATCTGCGATGAACCGGTCTCGTCACTTGACCTCTCCATTCAGGCGCAGATACTGAAATTACTGGCTGACCTGCAGAAGGAATTGAATCTTTCGTATTTATTCATATCACATGACCTGCGCGTCATAGAAGCAGTCTCCGATTACGTGATGGTGATGTACCTGGGAAGAGTCTTTGAGTTTTCATCGACCGAAGAACTATATTCTTTACCCATACATCCCTATACCGAGGCGCTATTTTCCGCCGTAGCGATGGGGCAGGAAAGAAAGAAAAAGGCGCTTATCGCAAAGGGCGAACCGCCCTCACCGATATCTCCGCCGCCGGGATGCAAGTTCCATCCGCGCTGTCCTTACGCGGAACCTCAATGTAAAGTCGAGGAGCCGCCGTTGAAAGAGGTAAAGCCGGGCCATCTTGTGGCCTGCCCGCCCAGAACGCGGCAGTTATTGGAATCTAAAAATTAACAGGTTGCATTTTCTGCCCGTTTCGTATATAATTATCCTACTATGATAAATAAACTTTTACACACGCTGGCGCCGGTAGCGCCGTACGTCCTTAGTTTTATCCCTATCTTCGTGGCAGTCAACGCCTTAGGGACTATGCCGCTTTACCTGTCCCTGACAGAAGGGATGAAGGAAAACCAAAGGCACAAGGTCGTCCTAAACAGCCTGATAGTCGCGACCATCGTCGCATTCGTCTTTATGTTTTTAGGCAATATCTTATTGAGGCTGATGGGTGTAACGATTCCTGATTTCAGGATAGCGGGCGGGATCTTGCTCCTTATCCTGTCCGTACATCTGTTATTGCCGGGCGAGGAAAAGAGAAGCCATGTTACGACGGATGTCGGCATTTTCCCCTTAGGAACGCCTTTGATCACCGGTCCCGCGGTACTGACTACAGTCCTTGTCATGCGAGAGGCCTACGGGATTATCCCGACGACCGTATCGCTTATCCTCAACATGGGTATTACGTGGCTTCTCCTATCGAAAGCGGATACTCTCATCAAACTGATGGGAAAGGGCGGCGCGCGGGCATTATCCAAGGTGGCGGACATATTTCTGGCGGCGATCGCGGTCATGATGATAAGGATAGGCCTGCTGGAAATAATCTCTTTCGTGATGTCCGCTAAGAAATAAGATGAGAAAGAATATAGTAACGTTCATAATGGCGGGCGGGAAAGGGGAGCGTCTCTACCCCCTTACAAGAGACAGGACCAAGCCCGCGGTGCCGTTCGGCGGTATATACAGGATAATAGACGTCACCCTCTCCAACTGCATCAATTCCGGAATCCGCAAGATCCACGTCCTGATACAATATAAGTGTAATTCGCTCATTAGGCACCTGAGGCTTGGATGGAATATCTTCGACGCAGAATTAGGCGAGTATATCGATATCGTCCCGGCGCAGATGAGGGTTCGCGAGAGTTGGTATATGGGGACCGCGGACTCGATATACCAGAACCTGTATTTTGTCGATACCGAGAAACCCGAGTATGTCCTGATACTTGCCGGCGACCATATTTACAAGATGAACTATGGCGAGATGCTGGACTATCATATCGCCAAGAAGGCGGACTGCACGGTCGCGGTCGTGGAAGTCGATAAAAAAGAAGCCAGCCAATTCGGGATAATTGAAGTCGACCGCGACAGCAGGATATTGGGTTTTGAAGAGAAACCGAAAGTGCCGAAGACGATACCGCAAGATCCTAAGCACGTTTATGCCTCGATGGGCATCTACGTCTTTAATACCTCTGTGCTGAGGGAAGAACTGACCGCCGACGCTCAGAATGAGGAGAGCAAACACGACTTCGGAAAGAACATACTTCCGGCGATGGTAGCCAAGAAGGCGAAAGTATACGCGTATAATTTTAAGGACGAGAACAAGAAAGAGGCGCAATACTGGCGCGATATAGGGACCCTGGAGGCATATTACGAAGCCAATATGGACCTAGTACAGGTCACGCCGATATTTAATCTATACGACAAGGATTGGCCGATCAGGACTTACATGGAGAAGTGCCCTCCCGCGAAATTTATATTCGCCGGCGGCGATGACGGAAATCGCATCGGTGCGGCGTATGATTCGATGATCTCCGGCGGATGCATAATCTCGGGCGGCACGATAGAGCGTTCAGTACTTTCTCCAAATGTCCGCGTCAATAGTTATTCGCATGTGGCGGACTCGGTCATCATGGAAGGCGTAGATATCGGCCGTAACGCCAAGATAAAACGGGCGATAATAGACAAGGACGTCACGATCCCGCAGGGCACGGAGATCGGCTATGACCCGGAGGAGGACAAGAAAAGGTTTACGGTAACGGAGTCGGGCTTGGTGGTAGTCGCGAAGGGCACAGTGATTGAGAAATAGATGCGGCCCTCCAAGATTTCGGCGGTTGTTAAGTTATTGCGCAGGAATTTCGGGCGCCGCAAATTCACAAAGCAGACAGACCCCGTAGGCGAATTAGTAAAGACGATCCTCTCGCAAAATACCTCTGACAGGAATTCCTTTCGCGCCTATAATAATTTAAAAAAGCGTTTTAAAAATTGGGACGCGCTGAGAAAATCCAAGGTCGCGGCGATAAGACGCGAGATCAAAATAGCCGGCCTCGCAAACGTAAAAACGCCGAGGATCAGAGAGGCCTTAGAGGAGATAAAGAGAAGACGCGGCTCTTTGAGTCTAAGATTTTTACGTGGCCTAAATACGAAAGAGGGCTACGCCTTTTTAAGATCCATCAAGGGTATCGGACCGAAGACCGCGGCGGTAGTGCTCTTGTTCTCTTTCGGAAAACCGATAATGCCGGTGGATACGCATATCCACAGAGTCACAAAGAGGCTCGGCATATTGGATGAGAAGGCCACGCACGAAGAGGCGCAGGAGTATTTCAGCGCCGTCGTGCCGAAGGGCCTTATTTACGAGTTCCATATAAATCTGATATCGCACGGAAGAGAAATTTGCGTAGCGAGGAATCCGCGATGCGGGATCTGCGATTTAAAAAGGTTGTGCAAATATTATAAGGAAAGATATGGAAGATAAAACGTTAAAGATAGGAAAAAGAGAATTTAAGTCGAGACTTTTGGTCGGAACCGGAAAGTATGCCAATTTCGAGCTCATGAAGAAGGCGCTTGAGGCAGCCGGTGCCGAGATAGTGACTGTCGCGATAAGGCGCCTCAATCTGGACGATCCCAAAAAAGAATCTTTACTTGACCATATAGACCCAAATAAATATACTATATTGCCTAATACCGCGGGTTGCTATACAGCGGAGGAAGCGGTCCGTGTGGCCCGCATCGCGCGCGGCATGGGCCTATCGGATATGGTCAAATTAGAGGTGATTGGCGACGAGAAGACACTCCTTCCTGATACACTGGCCTTGCTGGAAGCGACCAAGATATTGGTTAAAGAAGGATTCGTCGTCATGCCGTACACGAACGACGACCCCATTATGGCGAAGAAATTAGCGGATGCCGGCGCGGCGTGCGTTATGCCGCTTGCGGCGCCTATCGGCTCAGGGATGGGGATACTAAACCCCGTGGCCATAAGATTTATATTAGAGGCGGTCAAGGTCCCGGTTATAGTCGATGCGGGTGTGGGGACCGCTTCGGACGCCGCGGTCGCGATGGAGCTGGGTTGCGACGGTGTTCTTATGAATACCGGGATAGCGGGTGCCAATGACCCGGTCGCTATGGCCCGGGCGATGAGGCTCGCGGTCGAGGCGGGCAGGATGGCTTACTTAGCCGGCAGGATACCAAAGAAACAATATGCCTCACCATCAAGCCCCACGGAAGGGATCATAAGATAAGATGGTCAGGAAGCCCGGCTTAAAGGATACGAAAGCGATCCACAGGCTGATAGGATATTATTCCAAGCGGAATATGTTGCTTCCGCGCAAACTGAATGATATATGCGAGTCCATAAGGGATTTTTGGGTCTATGAAGACCGCAAGGTGCTGGGTTGTGCGGCGCTGCATGTCTACGCCGGCGATCTCGCCGAGATAAGATCATTGGCAGTCGATAGCGGCAAGCGTGGCAAAGGTATCGGCGGCGAATTATTAAATGCCTGCCTGGATGAGGCAAAACGGCTTGGCATAAAGAAGGCCTTCGCCTTGACATTGACACCGGCTTTTTTTAGGAAATATGGGTTCAAGCATATAGACAAGTCCAAGCTTCCACAGAAGATATGGACGGATTGCGCTGTCTGCTCTAAGTTCGCGAAATGCGATGAAGTCGCATATATAAAGAGGTTATAAATGGGATACACGATAACGGAGAAAATATTATTAAATCATACCGATGCCAAAGAGATTTCGCCGGGTGATTTAATAGAATGCAAAGTCGATTTGGGGTTGGGTAACGATATCACTGCCCCCTTGGCTATCGCCGAGTTCGAGCATACAGGGGCAAAGAAGGTATTCGATAATAAGAAGATAGCGATCGTGCCCGACCATTTCGCGCCGGCAAAAGATATAAGGTCAGCGGAGAATTTAAGGACCTTAAAGGATTTTGCCAGGAAAT